>JBPYEE010000760.1:0-4060 GCA_051985095.1 Vicinamibacterales bacterium
AGGGTTGCTGGTTCGAGTCCAGCCTGAGGAGCCAAACGACTTATTATCAACGAGTTACGGCGTCGATCGCTCGTGCAGACCTTCCTGTCAGGCACCGTGCCGTTTTCGTGCCGTTTGAGACGCTCGAACACGGTGACTCACCCTCGCGGTCCAGTCGTTTTCTGAGCAGAATTTTGTTGACCAAATTGGAACGACGAAGCACCCGCTGGTGAAAACCGGAGGGTTAGTCGATATTGCGCAACTATCAGTGGGTGCGGCCAACAATTCGACCAACCGAAGTTGGTGTTCTGTCGACTCGGCGCGCACTAGGCATCGAGGGCTACACCCGACGCGAAGGGGAGCGGTGGTTCTTCCTAAAAATACCTCGTTTCCGATCGCGACCGATGATGTGACGTTTAGAATGATTCTGCCTGCATCGGTGGGGTGGAAACGATGATCGCCAGAGTGATCGCCATGGCCGCATTTCTCGGCACGATCGCCGTGCCTGCACGAGCGCAGTCGCTCGAGGGCATTTGGAAAAGCCAGGGCTACGGAGAAGTCTTCCAGGTTCACGGATCGAAGTTGCAGAAATTCGAAGTCACCACGGTCACCTGCGTCGTCGACGGCACCGCCACACTGGAGAACACCACGGTTCCCGGGCGCGAAGCGAGCTTCAAGACCGATAAACGCGACGAGTTCTTCATCCGCGCCGGCGGCACGGCCGATCACAAGCTCCTTCACACCCTCGGGTCGGTCTCCGACGTGCGCATCGACCGCATCGCAAAGCTTCCGGCGGCATGCGAGCATCCGACGCCGAATACTCCGCAAGGTAATTTCGACGTCTTCACCCGCACATGGGCCGAGCACTACATTCTCTTCGATCGGCAGAGGCCGGATTGGGACGTGACCGTTGCCGCCAGTCGCGTGAAGATCACCGACAAGACCGGGCCGGTCGAACTGTTTGACATTCTTGCGAGAATGATCGAGCCATTCCACAACCTCCACACCTATATCGACGCTCCCGATCTCAAGCGCGTATTCGATACGTACAGACCGGGTACGGACCGTATTGTCACAGGCGACAAGCAGGAATTCCGCACCAAGACGATGGCGGGGCTGCTGGCAGTGACCGATCGCGCGTTTCTCCGGATTCCATTACGCACGTGGTGCAACGACCAAGTGCAATACGCCCATGTCGATGAGTCCACGGGATATCTGCGTATTCTCTCTTTCTCCGGCTATTCCAAAGAGCGAGGGTTTGCGAACGGATTGACCGCGCTGCAGACAGCGCTCGACGAGATCTTTTCCGATCCGACGCTGAAGGCGCTCATTATCGACGTCCGGATCAATTTCGGGGGCGACGACCCCTACGGCGTTGAGATCGCCTCCCGACTCGCTACCGCCGACTACCTGGCCTACACCAAGGTCGCCCGCGCTGATCCCGTCGATCGCAATAAATGGACTGCCGAGGATCCGAGCGTGGTCCATCCCAGCACGCGGCCGGGCTTTCGCGGGCCGGTCGTGGAACTGATCGGGCCCCTGACCATCAGCGCCGGCGAAACCTTCACCCAGGCGCTGATGGGCCGCACGCCGCACATCGTGCGCATCGGCGAGAACACCCAGGGCGTTTTTTCCGACGTGCTCGGCCGCAAGCTCCCCAACGGCTGGCGATTCGGCTTGCCGAACGAGATTTATCGCAACGCCGAGGGTGCGATCTTCGATCTCGTGGGCATTCCGCCTGATATCCAAGTGCCTGTCTTTGCCGATGCGGATGTGGGCGCCGGAAAGGATCCGGCGATGTTGAAGGCGCTGGAAGTGCTTGGAAAACAGAGCACGCCGTCAGGCGGACCGGCTCGCTAAGCGTCGATGGCGCGGTGAAGTGTCCTTCGCATAAGGTGAGCGTTTCGTAAGCGCCCAGCTGGTAAACAGCCAGAATGTTCGGGTGATTGAGCTGCCCGCCGCGCTTCGGCCCTAAAACGCCGTACCCGAACGGTGAGCTCTAGATTCAGGACTAAGACTACGCGACCATCCGATGTTCACGCGTATGGTTCGTGAAGTAAACCGTCGACGGTCACTGGCGAATGCCTCTGGATCCGATGAACAGGTCATCACAGCTGCTGCGAAAACCTGAGCGTACGGTTGGCGACCCCCTCCAGCCATGCGAGCTGTAATCGCACACCGGTGCGAAACACGTCGACGAAGGACTGAGGCAGGGGAGACCAGTCGATGGTTAACGCGCCCCAATCAGGGCGGCGGCCGTCGTAGTCGGTGAATTTGTACTCGCGCGACAGCTCCCACGAGCTGAACAACTGACCAGTTTTCGTCAGCGCATCCGGGTCCGCTGCGAGCGCCGCGACGGCACGGCCGACGTACAACGGTGATTCCGATTCCAGAAAGTTCCGATCCGTGTTTCCAGCGTCACGCCAGGTCGCTTCCGTGACGTGCTTATGTTGCAACATCGATTCGGACCGCAGAAATCCGGGCGTGAGGGCAACGGCGGCGACATGGTGTGGGTACAGTTCCGGAGCCATATTGAGTGCGAGACCCTTCAACGCCAGCTTCACCGTTTGGGTCAGTGGATTGCCGCCGGCCGACAGCGTGTCACCTTCGGTGACCTCGACGATCAAGCCGTGCTTGGCTCGAATCATTCGCGGGGCGCCGTGCTTCGACGTGATGAGCCGTCCGCTTTCGCTTGACAGATCCATGCGTTGCGCATATACATGCGTGACGCATATGTCTTCCGATCGCACGCGGCGAGGGGTTGACGCCAAGCCGCCATTGCGCCGCGTGGAATTCCACATCCTGCTCAGCCTCGCCGCCGGCGAGCGTCACGGCTACGGCATCATCCAGGACATCGAAGCGCGAGGGGACACCGCCGTGCCCGACGTCGGGACGATGTACCGGGCACTGGCGCGGATGGCGGAGCACGGGCTGATCGAAGCCGCGGCGCGCCGACCCGCGCCCGATGCCGGCGATGAGCGGCGCAATTACTACCGCATCACTTACGCCGGCAGCCGGGCGGCGAGAGCAGAAGTCCGCCGCCTCGAAGCGTTGATGCGTGCGGCGCGCGTCGGCGGCTTCGTCACGAAGGCCGCGAGATGAGGGGCGATCGCTTGTTAAGTCTCTCGCAGCGCTGGTTCGCGCTATTGCGGCGGCTGTACCCGGTCGACTTCTCGGACGAGATTGGGGACGCGGTTGTCGAGACCTATCGCGATCGTGCGCGCGGCGCACTCCAGCGCGGCGGCGTGATGGCGCTCGCAGGGCTGTGGCTCCGAGCCCTCCTGGACTCGATCCGCAACGGCGTGGGTGAACGCGCACGGCCAGCGGTGTCGTGGCGGCGGAGCGGGAACTGGGGACGCGATGCCGAGCTCGCGACGCGGCGGCTGCGTCGCGCACCGGCGCTGGTGTTCGCGGTCGTCGGCACCCTCGGTGTCGGCTTGGGCGTCTTCGCGGTCGTTTACACCGTCGTTCAGAAAGTGCTGATCGAGCGGCTGGCCTATAGAGATCCCGACGACCTGTATTTCGTGTGGCGCGATTACCGCGCGTTTTTTGATCTGAGCCGCGGTTGGCTCGCCGGGACCGACGTCGCTGAGCTGCAAAAGGCGGGCGGTGTCATCGAAGACGGAGCAGGCCTGCTCCGGCAGTTGGTGACGTTCGCCCCGCGTGAAGGCGACGACCCGACGGAAATCGCGGTGATCGTCACGTCGCCGAATCTGTTCGATCTGCTCGGGGTCCAACCGGTGCTCGGCCGGGGCTTCGCGAGCAGCGAAGTCGGTCCGAAGCGCCCGCCGGTCATCGTCTTGACGCACGAGTTGTGGACACGGATCGGCGCGAATCGTGACGTGCTTGGAACCACCGTCAGGATCAATGGCGATCCGTACACGGTGATTGGCGTCCTGCCGCCGACGTTCGGCTTCGTCTTGAACGCGAGCCTGGGCCCGCCGCAGCGTGCCGATGCGTACAGCACGTTCAGCACGAATCTCGCCGATACCAGTCCAAACGGTGGATCGTATGGTGGGCTGATCCGTGCGCGACGGGGCACCGCGCCTCAGAGGGTCGCCGCCGCTGTCGAGGCCGTCGG
>JBPYEE010000761.1:0-2997 GCA_051985095.1 Vicinamibacterales bacterium
CGCGTGGCTCGCGATGTTCACGGTGACCGAGACAGATGTGGCGATTGTCACGCTGTTTGGGCGGCCCACGCGGACGGTTGCCGACGCCGGACTGCATTTCAAATGGCCGTTCGAATCGGTGATGCGGTTCGACCGGCGACTGATGGTGTACGACCCAGGTTCGTCGGAGTTCCTCACACGAGACAAGAAGAACGTCGTCCTCGGCTCCGCCGTGGCGTGGAAGATTCTCGATCCGAACAGATTCCTGCAAACCGTTGGTGATGCGACCGGCGCCGAGATGCGCCTTCACGACCTGGTCTGGGCGACGCTCGCGGCGGATATCGGACGAGTGGACCTGTCAGACCTGCTGTCAATCGAGCCAGGCCGCGCACGCGTACAGGCGCTCGCGGATCAGGTGCGGTCGGCAGCGACCGTCGAAACCGAGCGGCGATTCGGGGTCTCGGTCGTCGATCTGCAGTTGAAGCGGATCAATTTTCCGGAGCAGAACAAGTACGCGGTCTATGCTCGCATGCGCGCGGAGCGGGATCGCATCGCGAAGGAGTATCGCGCCCAGGGCGAGGAACTCGCGATCAAGATCCGCGCCGAAGCGGACCGGCAGCGGTCGCAGTTGCTGGCGGAAGCCTATCGCGATGCCGAGAAGCTGAAAGGTGAGGGCGATGCTGAAGCGGCGCGCGTGTACAGCCAGGCGTACGGCAAGAACCCGCAGTTCTACAAGTTCCTGCGCACGCTCGAGTCGTACAAGAAGATCCTGAACGAGAAAACGTCGATCATCCTCTCCGGTGACTCCGAGCTGTTGCGGCTGTTGACCCAAGGCAAGGGGCCGGATGCTCGTTGACGTCGCGCCACCGCCGGCCACGCCGCCCGACTGGCGGAGTCGCCTGCACGGCCGAACCATCGCGGCCGTCGCGATGGTCGCGTATTTCGCATCCGGTACGTACGTCGTATCAGCCGATCAGCAGGCCGTGGTCGTGAGACTTGGCCGAGTCGTCGACAGCCGTGTGCCGTCTGGTGTGCATTGGTCATGGCCGGCGCCGATCTCGGCGGTGTACAAGTTGCGGGTTCGTGAAACGAAACGGTTGACGCTCGGTCTGGACGGGAGCGAACCGATCAACCGATCGCAGTTTCTCACCGGCGATCGCAACGTTCTGAACATCCGGCTGGTCGTGCAGTTCGCGATCAGCGATCCAGCGACGTATTTGTTCCGCGCCGTCGATGTCAACGGGCTCGTCGACAACGCCACGCGCGGCGCACTGGCTCAAGTGGTCGCGGGGCGCCGTGTCGACGACCTGCTGACGACGGAAAAGGTGGCGGTCCAGGAGCGCGTCCAACAGCTCGCCGAGGCGACGGTTCTTCGCTACGACTGCGGCGTGACGTTGCTCGGCGTCGTCCTCGACTCGATCGTCCCTCCAGACGAGGTCGTCGAGGCCTTTCGCCTCGTGGCCGCCGCGCGTGAAGACGGCGAGCGCATCGTGCGGGAGGCTGAAAGCTATTCGAATGGCGTCGTGCCGGTCGCTCGCGGTGATGCCGCGCAGAAGGGTCAGGAAGCCCTTGCCTACAACACGCAGGTAGTGAATACCGCGGTTGGCGACGCGGCGCGCTTCACGGGACTCGCCTCCGAATACGTCAAGTCTCCGCGCGACACCGCGGCGCGTCTCTATCTCGAGACGGTGGACGAAGTCTTACCGAAAATCGACAAGACGGTCGTTGGTGCCGATCCGAAGGCGGTCGACCTGCAATTCGTCAAGAAGCCATAGCGCACCTTTCGCTCACCGGTCGATCGCGGTGAGGTGGACGAACCTGACCGCGGCCCGGTTGCGGCCATGCCGATGATGTGAAATGGTGTCGCAATGGCGGCGTGGGTTGCCGATTCCGGAATCGGTGCCCGCTCGCGGTCGTAAATGGTGACCTGAGGACTCGTCACGCACCACGTCGTGATCTCAATCGACGATCGCCCGCGGCCTGTTCAGCAAAGACGCCGACCGCCTTGTCGCGGGGAAGTCCACCCTGGTAAAGGCGAGGGATCCCGTCTCCTCGTACCAGATGAACGGCCACCATCCGCGTGTCCGAGCGACGAGTTCGCGCTGCACGATGCATCAGTGGTCCAACTCCATGACCGAACGCAAGCCGGTCATCGTCGCTGCCGTGTCGTTGATAGGGCGACGCCGACAGGTCGTGGGCTGGCGCTCGCGTCGACGCGGGGGCCCCTGTACGCTATGCATCGAGGATCCTGAGGTGCTAACAACGGTCGAGTTGGGCGACAGATCATGAGCGCGTTCACGATAGGTCTCGTCCTCTCGCGGCGGCAGCACGCGACGGTCGGCGCGCGAACATTCTCGTCCTGGTCTCGTCGCGTGCCGGTGGCCAGAGGGCACCGTCCAGCCACCACCGCTTGGGCAAAGCACCGGTCTTGGAGGCTGACGCAGCACCGTTGACCACCTTCCGCGTACTCGGCGATCGGACAGCGTTCGGGGTGTGCTTCGTGCGCACTTCGATTCGCCGGGAGAAACCAGTCGATTGGACTATAACGATCGCGACAGTACTGGCTCGACGGCGACGTGGTACGTCGGGACCGGTAATGTCAACGACGCCGACAACATGACGCCGATCAGGGCGGGTGCCAGGTTCCACCCTGCCGGTTCTTCACCACGCCGGAGCGAAGGATGAAGATGTCGTCTTGCAGGTCATGGGCCTCGCACCGGTGAATATCCAGACGGCGAAAGTGAGTGACTGAGTGAGGGGCGTTCCTGCTGTCCACCGCCTTACACGGCCGGCACTCGCGTTGGCCGCCGCTACCTGGCTGGCGCTCGCGGCGAGCCCCGTGCCGCAAGGCCGGTATTTCACGTCCGGCTACAGGCGAGAGCCGGTCCTCCACAACATTGGCTACGACGGCCAGTTTACGTTCGTCCGGGTGAAGTACACGCCCGCACCTGATGGGTGGTGGGCGGGCGGACGACCCTCGTGGTCTCATGGGTTTCCAATCGCCGAACGAAATCTGAT
>JBPYEE010000762.1:0-7170 GCA_051985095.1 Vicinamibacterales bacterium
CGGCGAGTTTTTCAACGAACGGTACGACGATCTCCGCGGACAGAACGGCCTCGGGCAGGTTCCGAACGACGTCCTGATGGTGCTGAGCAACGGCAAACCGTCAGAAGTGATCTTGTTTCAGTCGCCGTCAGCCTCGCTGAACGGGCTCTGGACAACCGGGTTGTATGCGTCCGATTCGTGGCGTGTCGGCTCGCGGCTGACGTTCAACCTGGGGGTGGTTTTCGATCGGTACCGATCGTATTTGCCTGCTCAGACCGGGCCGCCGGTCGGACCGTTCAACACGCAGCAGGTGACCTTCCCAGCCGTGGACAACCTGATGACGTGGAATCTCACGGCGCCGCGGCTCGGTCTCACCTACGATCTGACCGGCGACGGCAAAACGGTCCTGAAGGCGAACTACGCCTCGTACTGGTGGAATCCAGGCACGACGGCGATCGATTCGCTGGTGAATCCGAACTCTCCCGATTGGTACCGCCGCTATCAGTGGAACGACCTGAACGGGGACGGCATCTGGGAGCCGGGCGAGCAGGGGCAACTCAACAGGTCGAGCGGGGGCGTCGGGAGCACCCAGCTCGACCCAAACTTGCAGGATACCCGGACGCGCGAGGTCACCACGTTCGTCGAACGCGAGTTGTTCGCGAACTTCGGTGTGCATTTAGGGTTCATCTATCGGCGGATCGATCAACTGTCTCAGAGCGACAACCTCAACCGGCCCGTAAGCGCCTTTGACGTACCGTTCATCGTTCACGACCCGGGGCCGGACGGCACGCTCGGGCCGGCAGGGCCTGCGATCACCGCATATAACCTCGATCCGGCGAACCTCAAACTTCCGGTCGTCAACTTCCTGCACAATACGCCGGGGAAGGACGACTTCTATAACATTGAGCTCACGGCGAATCGGCGTATGAGCAACGGCTGGTCGCTCAATGCGTCGTACGCCTACCGCTGGAACTACGACAACGCCAACAACTACTTCGGGAATACCCTGCGGGTTCGTCAGGACGTCGCGAATCCAAACGACGCCATCAACACCGACAACGGCCGGTATGACTTCGGCCTGTGGTCGGCGAAGATCAACGGCACATACAATGCCCCTTGGGGCCTTCGCGTCACGCCGGCGGTTCGGATGCAGGCAGGGCAGCCGTACGCGCGCATCTTCATTGCGAGCCTGAATTACGGCACCCAGCCGATCCTGGCGGAGCCGTTCGGCACCCGCCACCAGGACAACATCATCCTGTTCGATACTCGCGTGGAGAAGTTGTTCCACATCGCGGGGAGCCGGACGCTGTCGGTATTCGTCGACGGATACAACCTGACCAACACCAACCCGGCCCAGAACATCAACTGGACCTCTGGCGCCACATTCTTGCAGCCGACCACGATCGTCCCACCGCGCCTGGCCCGATTCGGCGCAAAGGTAGACTGGTAGAATCGCTCCGGACGGGTTGAGGAAGGGATTGCTTTCCTCGGCCCGTCTATTCCTGGTATTCCCGTGGGCAAACCCCGTACAACCAAGGTGGCGCGCGACCGTTCCGCTCCGAAGTCGTCGCGACGCCGGCTTATCGTCATCACGGTTACGGGAGCCCTGCTCGTGATCAGCGCCGCCGCGGCGTGGCGGATGGGCCACCGCGCCGTCCCGACGCCGCCGTCGCTCAGCCAACTCGGACCTCTCGCGCCTGAGATTGCCGATCTCGTGCGACAGGCGCGCGAAAGCGTTGTGGACAATCCGCGTGACGGGGTGCGCTGGGGCCGGTTCGGGATGGTGTGCGAGGCGAATGGCCTCGCGGGTACGGCGCGCGAAGCCTACGCTCACGCGGCGGCGATGCAGCCTGCGGAACCGAAGTGGCCCTTTCACCTGGCGATGGTGGAGTCGCGGCTCGGTCAGAGCGGCGAGGCGATCCGCGACATGCGGCACGCGATCGAGCTGAATGCGTCGTACGCGCCCGGATACTGGCGCCTCGGTCTGTGGCTGCTCGACGAAAACCAGGTAGCGGAAGCCGAGCACGCGTTCAATCGCGCCACCGATATCGATCCGGCCGATCGCGCCGGATGGCTCGGCCTCGCACGCCTCTACTTGCAGCGGGACGAAAACGAGCGGGCGGCCGGACTGCTCGAAAAGCTGGTGAGCGCCGCCCCGACCGATAGCTACGCGCTGCAGTTGCTGGGGAATGCCTACCGGCGTCTCGGGCGCGCGGACGAGGGCACATCGGCGGCGCAAGTCGGCGCCAAGGGTGAGGCGGAATGGAGCGACCCGTGGACGGACGAAATCATGGCCTTCCGCCGCGGCTATGCCGCGCTCCTGAAAGAAGCGACGGCGTACATTGTCGCCGGCCGTTTCCGCGAAGCGATCGAGATCCTGGAACAGTTGCAGCGCGAGAAGCCCGACGATCTGACCCTGATGGCACATCTCGGTCAGGTCTACGTCGCGGCGGGGCGGGACGCCGAAGGCGTATCGCTGCTCGAGCGCGTCACGGCGCGCGAGCCTGACCGGTTCGAAGCGCATGTCGATCTCGCGACTGGATACATGCACCTGGATGACCTGGCCAGGGCGCGTGTCGAAGCGGAGCGAGCCGTGCGCCTGAACGGTGCGTACAGTCCGGCGTACGAAACGCTTGGACTGATCCGGTGGCGCGGCGAGGATGCCAGGGGCGCCGTCGCCGCGTTTGATCGCTCGGCGCAGCTCGATCCTCGGAACGTGCGCGCGCTCGTGTGGAAAGCGATGGTCGAGACCAACCAGGGCCGCACGGCTGACGCGCTGGCCACGTTCGAGCGGGCCGCGCGGACGGATCCGACGAGCGTCGACGCGTGGATCGGCGTCGCGAACGCGCAGCTCAATCGGGGTGACGTCGAGGCGGCGGCGGCCGCGCTGCACAACGCGGAGCGGCTGCAACCGGATCGACCCGCCGTAAAGGCCACCGCGGATCGCCTGCGATCGCACGCCGCCGAGCCGGGCCGCAGCGCCCCCGCGCGCGGCCGATGAGGCCCTGGCGACTCCTTTCGGCCGTCGTGTGCGGTGCGTTGGCCTGCGGCGTCAGTGGCTGCCGCCGCCCGGCCGATGCCGCGGCGACACTCGCCGGCGCTGGTGCGTGGTTTGAAGACGTCGCCCGGCGGGCCGGCATTGACTTCGTGCACCGGTCAGGACACACCACGAAACATCTGCTGCCCGAAATCATGGGAGGCGGCGCCGCATTGTTCGACTTCGACAACGACGGGTACCTCGATGTGTATCTCGTCCAGAGCGGAAGCGTCGACGGAAATTCGGCGGGCGGCGGCCGGCTGTATCGGAACCGTCGCGACGGCACGTTTGAGGACGTCACCGAATCGAGCGGCGCCGCCGTCGCGGGGTACGGGATGGGCGTAACAGCCGGCGACTTTGACAATGATGGCTTCACCGACCTGTACGTGACGGGCCTGGGGCGCAACGTGCTGCTGCGAAACGACGGTCATGGCCATTTCGTCGACGTCACGGCGAAGGCGGGTGTCGCGAGCCGCGGGTGGAGTACGAGCGCGGCGTTCTTTGATTACGATGGTGACGGCGCCCTCGATCTCGTCGTCGCGCACTATCTCAACTGGCAACCCGCCGCTGAAGTGGAGTGCTTCAGCCTCACCGGCGCCCGTGACTATTGCAGCCCGGCCAGCTACGATCTGCCGTCGGCCACTACGCTGTACCACAACAATGGCAACGGTACGTTCACCGACGTCTCCGCGCGCGCCGGCCTGTTGTCCGCCGTCGGCAACGGCCTGGGCGTAGTCACCGGAGACTTCGACGGAGACGGCCGAATCGACGTGTTCGTGGCAAACGACCGCACACCCAATCACTTGTGGCTCAATCTCGGCAGCGGCCGATTTCGCGAGGCAGCGCTCGCCATGGGCGTTGCGCTCGATCAGGACGGCACCGCGAAGTCGGGCATGGGCGTCGATGCCGTCGATGTCGACGACGATGGCGATCTGGATCTCCTGGTCGTCAATCTGGACGGCGAGTCGGATTCGTTCTTCCGGAACCGCGGCCGGTTTTTCGTCGACGACACGGCCGCGGTCGGCCTCCGCACTCCGAGCCGGCCGTTCACGCGTTTCGGTGCCGGCTTCGCCGATTTCGACAATGACGGCTATCTCGACCTTTTCGAGGCGAGCGGCCGCGTCGGATTGCAGTCCGAACAGTATTCGTCGGACCCCTATGCCGAACCCAGTCTGCTGTTTCGCGGCTTCCCGGGTCCGCGATTCGAGGAGACACGCCCCCGCGGCGGTGCGTCGGCGCCTCTGATCGGCACGAGCCGAGCCGCGGCATTTGGCGATATCGACAACGACGGCGGGATCGACATTCTCGTCGTCAACCGGGACAGCCGGCCGTTCCTGCTGCACAACATCGTGCGTGCGCGCGGCCACTGGATCATGTTCCGCGTCGTGGAGGAACATGGACGCGACGCGCTCGGCGCGCAGCTGACAATGACCATTGGCGGCAGGACGATTCGGCGCGATGTGCGAGCGGCATACAGCTATCTGGCCAGTAACGATCCGCGCGTCCATGTGGGCCTCGCCGGCGAAACCACGGCGCACGACGTCACTGTCCGATGGCCGGACGGTTCGAAGGAGAGTTTTGGCGATCTGCCGGCGGACCGGATTGCCATCCTCCGCCGTGGCGCCGGCCGACGATGAGTCCCGTCGGACGATGATTGCGGTTACGGTGGCTCGACGATCACCCGCGTACGGTTGATCCCGAGCTGCGCGGTTTCAACCTGTTTGCGCCCTGAGGGCCAATCGACTTCGATGCGATCGATCGTCTCGGCATCTCCCAATCCAAAGTACAACGGCAGCACGCTCTGGGAGAGGTACCCGGACTTCCCGTCTTGGTACTTGGTATAAACCCGGTCGCCGGCCCGAACGCGCACGATCGCCCCGAGGCCGTTCCGGTTCGAAACCGTGCCGTTGAGCGTCACCGCGATCCAGTGAATCGATCGCCGCTGAGCCAGATCGCTCATGAGCACCTGAGGGGCTGAATTGAAGTCGTTTGTCACGATGTCGAGGTCGCCGTCGCCATCGAGATCGAATATCGCCGATGATCGGCTGCCAAGGGGCGCCATCACCGTGATCTTTCCCGACTGGCCGCGGCAGAGATCGGCGCCGAGGTCCTTCTGGAGGCAATCCAGCTCAAACCACGCGGTATCCGTCTTCCCGCCGCGCCGAGGCTCGATCCCGAGCACGAACTCCGCGTCCAGGAACTTCCGTCCGTGGTCGTTCAGCAGCAGGGAGTTGATGCCGTATCGGTACGGGTAATTCATGCTCGAGGCCACGAAGATGTCTTCCCAGCCGTCGGCATTGACATCGCCGACGCTCGGTCCCCAGGGCCAGTACGTCTCGACGCCAGCTCGGTCCGAAATCTCCTCGAACGTGCCGGCGCCCTGGTTGTGGAACAACGCGTTTCCGAAGATGAACGTGCTGGCGGGGCCTCCGAGGATCTGGTCCGGCGGATGAATCGGCGCCTTCTGCTTCTCCCGGTCGGGCGGCAATTCTTGGAACATGTCCGAATGCATGTCGGTGATGAACAGGTCCGGCCGACCGTCATTATCGAAATCGAAGAACTTGATCCCCATCGCGCCCCACGGGGTCCTCGGAAAAACCGACGCGGTCTTGTCGAGAAAACGCCGGCCGCCGGCGTTCTCGTAGTAGTGGCCGTGACCCTGCATGTTCAGCACGAACAAGTCCGGCCAGCCGTCGCCATTGAGATCGGCCACCGCCGCGTCGCCGGCCCACCCCGACGGCCGCAACCCGACCTCGGCGGTCACGTCTTTGAAGCGGTGATGCCCCAGGTTCTTGTACAGCACCGGGTACTCGAACCGATCCGGATGCAGATGCCCCATGAACGCATCGGCGAGACCGACGTACGCGCCGCTCGGTTCTTTCTCGTCGGTGGTGTACCGGCCAACGTTGCAGACCAGGAGATCGACCAGCCCGTCGCGGTCGAAATCGAAGAACACCGCGCCCGATGAATGCGCGATCAGATCGAGCCCCGCCTCGCTGGTGATATCTCTGAAGTGTCCGTGGCCGTCGTTCTCGAACAGCACGTTGCCGCCACGGACCGTCGTCACGAAGAGGTCCTGATCGCCGTCGTTGTCGATATCGGCGAACGATGCACTGACGCTGATCCGATCGGCGAGCGCGACGCCAGCATCCTTCGTGATGTTCGTGAACCGGCCCCCGCCGAGATTCTTCCAGAGCTCGTTGCCGCCGACTTGGTTGACGAAGTAGATGTCGGGGCGGCCGTCACCGTCCACGTCCGCCACGGCGATCCCGGTCCCGTGGTCATAGTGCACGGCCTTGTAGTGGAGGCCCGCGTCTTCGACGATGTGATGGACGAACGTAATGCCGCTGTCGGCCAGTCGATCGGTGAACTGGAAGTCGTGAGGTACGTCGAACTGGCCGGCCGCCGCGAGTTGCGCCTGACGACGAGCGGCGAGTGTGTCGGCGCCGACATCGGGATTCGGCGTTCGCACCTGCACGGGCGGCTTCGTCGCGGGCCGCGAACTGCAGCCGGCCGCCAGCGACGCACCGTAGGCGGCCATGGCGACCGCGGCGAGCGGCGACGCCAGTGCCGAGCGCACCACGCCGAACACCGCCTGTGTCATTGCTGGCCGCTCATGAAGGGCAAATCAATCCAGTATGCTGACGCTGGATGGCGAACGACAGGCGCGGCGGGTTGCCGCCGGCACTTCAACCGGGCGACTGCCGTCGACCCAGCTCCCCCGCATCCGTCGATTTGCAGCGTGATGCGCCATCCTATCTTCGGGGACACTACCGGACAAGACGTCCGTTCTCGGTCGAGAAATCGATCTACACGGCCTGTGACGAGAGCGTCTTCCGATATAGAGACATCAGCTCGATCTCTGCGTCGCTAATCTAGTTACCCGAGAATGAAGCCATCATGCCGACGCCGATGATGACATGTTCGTCGAGCTCGCAATCGCAAGATACAAAACGTGACAGCGTTGGCGCTTTTGGCCTTTTACCGTGACAAACGTCGCAATGCTCGCTGAACAGCAACGCGCCATATTGCGCCGACACGGCACTATGCCTTCGACGACGATCGCAGCGGCCAGACACCGCCTCATCTCATCAGTCCCACCCGAGGCGGAACGCTAATTGACCCTGCCGCGAAATGTCGGCGGCCGAAGGCTG
>JBPYEE010000763.1:0-5293 GCA_051985095.1 Vicinamibacterales bacterium
GACGGGATCGTCGTCGCCAGACCCGCCCCGATGCCCAAGGCGACGAGGACCATCGTCTCCCGGAGCATGAGCCATCGGACGCTCGCGGCCGAGGCACCCAGCGCGAGGCGGATGCCAATCTCTTTGGTCCGCCGCGCAACGGCGTACGACACCATGGCATACAGGCCGAGGCAGGCGACGACGACCGCGACGAGTCCGAAGGTTCCCGTCAGGGTGGACACGAGTCGTTCGCGCGCGACCGATCGTTCGCCCAGCTCCGCCAGCGTCACGACCTCGCGGACGGCGATCCCTCGATCGGCCTCGCGGATGACGGCGCGCAGCTGCTGCATCGCAAACCGGACGTCACCGCGGATGCGCACGTACAGGTTGCGCATCGGCATTTGCGGGTGCTGGCTGTAAGGATAAAACGCCATGCGCGGCGGCAATTCACGCAACCCGTTGATCCGCGAGTCGCGGACGACGCCAATGATTTGAATCTTGGCGCCTTCGACAAAGTAGCGGCCGACCGGATTCACGTCCCCGAAAAAATGGCGGGCCATCTGTTCATTGACGATCGCAACGGGCGCGGTCTGCGACGTATCGGCGTCAGAGAAGTTGCGGCCGGTCACGAACCTCATGCCGAGGGCGGGAAAGTAGTCGGCGTTGACGTAATCCTCCTGCACGTCGGCATCGTCGCCGACGCCGCGCTGGCGGCCGGGCACGTCGATGTCGCTGACGCTGTGACAGTTCGCCAGAGTCCCGCACATGGCGACCGCCGCCGATGCAGCGCCCGGGATTCGGCCTGTTCCGGCCAGTAATCGTTCGCGGAGCGACGCCATCGTCGCCGGCGTATAGCCGGCCATCCGCGGATCGAACCGGGCCGTGACGAGGTGCGCCGCTTCGAAGCCGGGATCAACCGCCAGCAGGTTGTGCAGCGTGCGGACGAAGAGCATCGCGCCGACCAGCAACAGGAACGACAGCGCGACCTGGGCGATCACGAGGAGCCGCGCGAAGGGGGGGCCGCCATGGCCGGTGACGATTCGGCCGCCGGCTTTCAGGGCGCCGTGCACGTCACCTCGAGAGAATCGCAGCGCCGGCATCAGGCCGAACAAGACGCCGGTTACGACCGACGCAGCAACGCCGAACGCCACAAGCGGCCAGCTGAGCGAGACGTCGAGCAGCAGCGGGCTCGGCCCGTCCGACGCCAGTTGCAACAGCGCCTGGCTGCCGGCCTGCGCGAAGAGGAGACTGACCGCTCCGCCAAGCATCGACAGCGCGAGACTCTCGGTGAGCAGTTGACGGATCAACCGGCCCCGGCGCGCGCCGAGCGACAAGCGCACCGCAAACTCTCGCGACCGCGCGGCCCCGCGGGCCATCAGCAGATTCGCCAGGTTGGCGCAGGCGATGAGCAGGACCAGCGCGACCGTCGCCATCAGGACGACCACGGCGTTGCCGAAATTCTCACGGAGGCTCGACAGGCCGCGCGAGCCGTCGGCAACCGCGATGTGCGTCTGCAGCACGAACGCGCGCTGCTGCGGATTGGCGATCGCCGCCGCGCGCGTTTCGATGTCGCGACGAAACGCCATGTCCACTCCGGTCGTCGCCGCGACGCGCGGCGTCATCGATGGCACCCGCGCCACCAGCGTGAGCCACGCGACGCCCTCCTGGGGTCGCCACGGCTTGGACGCGTTCGCGTCGGTCAAATCGGCATTCGTGGTGTAGGCAACCTGTTGCTGCAGGCCGGTCGGAACCCAGACATCGACCGGTTCCCCGACGACGAAGCCCTCGAAGAGGGGCGCCGCGACGCCGACGACCGTCACCGGGTACCCGTTGAGGCGCAATGGCGCACCGATGACCGACGGATCGCGCGCGAAGCGGCGGGTCCAATAGGCCTCGCTCAGGACCGCGACCGGCTGTCCGCCGATGGCAGCGTCGTCCCCTTCGGTGAGGACCCGGCCGATCTGTGCATGCGCGCCCAGCACATCGAACCAATCACCGCTGACGAGCTGCCCGAGCACCAGCTCGGCGCTCTCATCGCCCCGTGTCTGCGCGGTCACCGCCTGCATCCGGACGACCGACGACATCGCGGCGAGCGACGTCTGCAGAGGCTTCAACGCATCGCCGTAGCGCAGGAACGCCGGATAGGAGAATCGCGTGTTCGAGGACGTGCGCTGAAGGTCCGCCGCCGGTCCGGTTCGTGTGAGGTAGGCCACCTCGTGCGCCGCCGGCACAGGCAGGGGCCGGATGAGGAGCGCGTGAACAATGCCGAAAATGGCGGTGTTCGCGCCGATTCCCACCGCCAGCGACAACACGGCGGCACAGCTGAATGCCGGATGCCGCCGCATCGTCCGCAGGGCGAAGTGCAGATCGCGACCGAGATCATCGAGCCATCTCGTCCCGCGCGCGTCGCGGGCCGTCTCCTTGATCGGCTCGATGCCTCCAAAGTCGACCAGCGCGCGTCGTCGGGCCTCCGCCGGCCGCCAACCGCTGGCGATGAGGCGGTCGGTCTCCTGCTCGACGTGAAACCGCAGCTCGGTGTCGAGCTGACGCTCCAGGCGATCGCGATGCCACCACCGACCGAACCAGTTCATGACGTGCTCGATTGCAGGATCAAGCCGATCGCGTCAGAGAGGCGCCGCCAGTCCGCGATTTCCGCGTCGAGACGCGCGTGCCCTTTCTTCGTCAGACGGTAGACCTTCGCCTCACGGCCCGATTCGGTCATGGTCCATTCAGCGGCGAGCAGTCCCTTGTTCTCGAGACGGTGCAGCGCCGGGTACAGCGACCCCTGCGGCACTTGGATGAGTGCGCGGGACATTCGGTTGATCTGCTGGGCGATGGCGTAGCCGTGAAGCGGCGATGTGGCGAGGGTCTTCAGGATCAGCATGTCCAGCGTGCCCTGGAGGAGATCCGATCGCGCCATTGGCATACCTAGCCATCCTACCTGTCTATGGGCAGATTGTCTAGGCGTCAAGCGTGCGGAGGGCGTGTCAGGGACGTGGGCGGGGAACGATCACGCCGGGCAACGGCAGCTTCGCGATCCATTGCCGCCAGGGGGCAAGCTGTCGCTCCAGCTGGCGCCACGCGCCGAGCGGCCGCATGGTCCAGTCGCTGTTGCGCCGGCCACCGCGCCAGCTGCGGCGGCGGTCCGGCTGGCAGCGGCGATCGAGCACCACCAGGGGGGGAGGCACGTCCGGCAGGTCAGTCCCTTCATGCATGTTGTGCTTATCGGAACCTGCAGCGGCCGCCAACAGCCAGGATTCAGAGGATCGGGGTCAGTTCGGCGCGACGGCTCGCGTCGCAAAGACCGCCACGCCGCCGCCCGGCAGCGCGGCCGGCGTGAGTGCCCAATAGTCCCGGGCGTGGTGGACGACAGTTCGGCCGGCGATCGATCCGACTGCCGCGCCAAAGACGACGTCGCTCAGAAAGTGATCGTTGTCGTGCAGCCGCGACATCGCGACGTATGAGGCAATCGCGTATCCGATGACGCTGTACTTCCAGCCCAAATGGCGCTCGATGACCGTCGCGTCAGCGAACGTCACGGCGGCATGACCGGACGGAAACGAGCAATTCAATCCGCAATGACCCGTCTGGTAGGGGCGGAGGCGCTGCGTCGCCAGCTTGAGCGGTTCGACCATGAATTCCACGATGATCTGCGCCTGCAGCAGGTCGTTGCCCAGATGCGACACTTTTGGTTCATCGGCCAGCCGGCCGAAGGCAAAGGTGCCGAGGGCCATCGCGACCTGCTCATAGGTACCGCCGAGGTACTTTCCCGGCGCGAACGCACCGTTGACAAGCGCCGAGTCACTCATGAGCCGGGCGTTGAACGTCGAATCGGCCGGGTGCACGGCCAGTGCGAGGGCGCCGCCGACCGAGGCGATGTAGACGTTCTGCATCGAGGGAAGCTTCGTAACGTCCTCCACCACGTTGTGGAAGAGCGCTCGCAGACCACTGTGAGGCGGGGTCTCAGGCGCCGCACTCCGATCCTGACCGGCGGATCCGCCGTCCGGGTCGCCGTCATGCACGTCGACGGGATCGGGGCCCACGGCCTGCCCCACGGCCGACATCGGCACCCCCATCGCCAGGGACAGCCAAACGAGGACTCTCAGCAACACGGCGACGCGGTACTCAGCCCGGGTGCCGAGACCAAGAGGCGCTCGCATCCGCAGCGGCGGCGATTCACGCGTCGTCGCTCGACGGTCCGCTTCATACGCGTCCGCGCGTCGAGGGACATCCATCGACGAACGTCCGTTTGATCGCCTCGGGTGTGGCCACTCGCCGGAAGAAGCTCTCGAGGTACTCCTTCATCTCCCGTTTGTGCACGCTCTGCAGCTCACTGACGCCATCGATCGCCGCCAGCATGTCCGCTTTCCGGGCGCGGAACGGCTCGGCGGCCGCGTCGAACTCGCCGACCGTGCGGCAGGGACCCCGATACAGGCGATCCGTCACGCTGCGCAGCGGCAGCCGCTCGTCGGGAGCCGCATAGGGCGCGTGCACCATCCCGGACAGGTCGAAATCGTACGGGACCGGGAAGAATCGGCGCCGCTTGTCTTGCACGATAACCACGTTATGCAGCGCCCAGATAGAGTAGTCGGTGTTGCCGAGCATGTACTCGAGCAGCATCGCGGTGGTCAGCGCATCCTTGTCGAAATCATTGAACACCATGTGCGGCTGTCTGACCTCGCGGCCGCCCAGCCGACGCGCCACATCGTTTTCGTGCTCGAGGAACAGCGCGCTGTGGGTTGAGAGTTTCCGGTTCGATCGGGCATCCATGTAGGTGGCGTGCGCGAGACGCGCTCGGAACGAGAACGGCGTCACGAGGTTCGCCAGCTTGTAGGCCAGGTACTCGCGAATCACGTACTGGTCGAAGTCGGGCTCATTCCGACAGTGCGTGCCAAGCTTGAGCGCCGTTTGATGCTCGAAGATCGTGCCGGCGACCTCGGCCCGCGCGAACTCCACCCGGATCGGGACGAACTCACAGGTCTGTGACTTGAGGCGCAGGTGGCCTCGCGATCCCAGCCGAACGCTAATATCTGTCCCGTCAACTCTGAGCACACCGGGAACCCGCTTTGCGTTGTTCGGCGTTCGCTCCTTGTTGAGGAGCGTGAAGTCGGACGTCAGCGTCAACTCCAGCGGAGCCCCGTCCTGGAACAACTTGCGATTCTGGGCATCGGCGCGACGCGCCAGCAGCACGTCGTCATCGGGCCACGGCGTGGTCGACACCGGCGGTTTCCGGGCTTTCGGCGCGGCAGGCCCGTTCTGAGCCAGAAGCCCCGGCGCGGCGCATAGCAGCGCGACGAGCGCGGACACTGCGAAC
>JBPYEE010000764.1:0-8958 GCA_051985095.1 Vicinamibacterales bacterium
GCCGTCCGCATGGTGAACGCCAAATGCGCGTACTCCTGGTGGACACCGGCGGCCGCAAACAGCGCCAGCCCGCCGAACAACATCTCAAATGCAGCCGTCGCCAGGACGTTCTCGTCGCTCGCTTCCGCGTGGCCACGGCGGCGTGCGTAAATGGAACCGATCGCCCAGCCGACGCACGCGATCTGGGCGGCCGCCACACCGGCCAGGAAGGCGCGCCGGTTCGGGCCAACCTGCAGCTCCGGCCAGACGAGGATGACGGTCCCGGCGAATCCGATGAGGAGGCCCATCCAGCGGCGCCGGGTCAGCGGCTCCCCCCCAAGAATCAAGTCGAGGCCGGTGATCCAGAACGGCACCGTCGCGACGAGGACGGCGGTCAGGCCGCTCGCGACGGTCTGTTCCGCCCAAACCACACCGCCATTGCCGAAGCCGAGCAGCAAAATGCCGAGCAGCAGCAGGGACGGCCAGGCGCGCCGCCCGGGCAATCGCTCGCCGCGTAACCGCAGGATCGTCGCGAGCATCGCGCCGGCGGCGGTGTACCGCATCGCCGCCATGAGCAACGGCGGAATCGTCTCGAGCGCGATCCGGATTGCCAGGTACGTCGTGCCCCAGACGACGCACACGGTGAGCCACGCCGCGTAGGCGCGCGCGGTCGGGCTCCGCGCAGGCGGATGGGCGAGTTGAACGACGGCTGCAATGCCGGACGCGTCCGGCTGGGTGCGGGTCGCTCGGGTCGGCAGCACCGGTTGATGATTCCACAGGGGACTTGCTGAGATCGAGCCAATCGCGATTGGCACGCCGGCTCCGCCGACGGCCGCCGGCGCGTGCAGGGCAGGCCGTTCGCGCGCCCGACGTCAGAGGCCCCTGCGAGGAGGTACAATGAGGGCGGCAGTCATGGGTCGCAAATCCGCAGCGAAGGCGCAGTCGCGGCAGACGGGATCCGGATCCACGCCGGCGACGCCGGCGCCCACCCCGCGCTCTCTGTCGCCGTGGCTCGTCATGGTCATCGTCCTGGCGGCCGCCGCGCTGATCACGGTCTACGTCCGTGGCGGCCGGGCCTCCGATCCCGCGGCGACGAGCGCCGAGGCAGCGGCGCCGCAGACGCCGGTGGAGCCGCCTGCCGCCGCGAAGCTGGGACCGCATCCGCAGCAGAATCTGCCGCGGCTGCCCTTCGACCCCGAGCCGCCGGCACGTCCGATGGACGTCGTCCGATCGACCTACCAGTTCGCCGCCGAACACCCGGAGGTGCTCAGCTACGTCCCCTGCTATTGCGGCTGTGAGCGAAGCGGCCATCGCGGGAACGAGGACTGCTTCGTGGCGCGCCGCGACGAACACAACGACGTCGTCGAGTGGGAACCGCACGGCATGACCTGAGCGGTGTGTCTCGATGTCGCGCGTGACGCGATGCAGATGTATGCTTCCGGCGCTTCGGTAAGAGACATTCGCGCGGCAAACGAAAAGAAATGGGGGCCGTCGTTCCCCAGTCACACACCGACCCCGCCACCGCCCGACGGAAGGTGAGCGCCCGCGCGACTGCGTTTGCGCGGTTGTTCGACTCGGTTCCGGAAGGCGTTTACGTCGGCACGATCGGCCCCGACGCGACGTCGACCATCGCCGCCAATCCCCACCTGAAGTTGATTCTCGGCTACGCGGGCGAGACGCCGCAGGACGAGATCCGGCCATTCGAGGCGGCATGCTTCGTCGATCCGCAGGCCCGCGTCGCGCTGCTCGATCGCCTGACGAGCGACGGCACGGTCAGCGACTACCTGCTCCGGCTGCGGCGGGCGAACGGCGACTCGACATGGGTCGAAGTAACGGCGCACGCTGAACCGGCGGCGGAGCCGGGCGCCGTGCGCGTCGAAGCGTTGATCCGGGACGTCAGCGAGCGCAAGAAACTCGACGATGAGACGCGAGACATCTATCACCAGCTGCTGCAGGCGGAGAAAATGGCGGCGCTCGGCCAGACGATCTCGGGCGTCGCGCACGAACTGAACAATCCGCTGGCGACGATTCTCAGCTGGGCCGAGCGGCTGTCGCAGCGGCGCAGCCTCGACGACTCGGTGCGCCGCGGCCTCGAGACGATCCTGTCCGAGTCCGAACGGGCGGCGCGAATCGTCCGGAACCTCCTGACGTTTGCCCGCAAACGCCAGACGACGCGCGCCATGGTCGATGTCAATCAGGTGGTTCGGGAGACGCTCGCCCTGCGGGCCTTCGAGCAGCGACTGACGAACATCGTCGTGGTCGACGCGCTGGCGGCGGGCCTGCCGCCCGTCTTTGCCGATGGCCACCAGGTCCAGCAGGTGCTCCTCAACCTGATCATCAACGCCGAACAGGCGATGGTGTCCTCGAACGGCCGCGGATCGCTGGTCGTCCGCACCTGGCACGACGCGCACCAGGAATCGGTGATCCTCGAAATCAATGACGATGGGCCGGGGATTCCCGCGGAGCTCCAGCCGAAGATCTTCGACCCGTTTTTCACGACGAAAGAGGTCGGACAGGGCACCGGCCTGGGGCTGACCGTCGCCTACGCGATCGTCCAGGAGCACGGCGGGCGGATTCGCCTCGAGTCGCGCCCGAACCGGGGCGCTTCCTTCTATGTGGAGCTGCCGGTCACGGGCGGCAAGCTGCCTCCCTCGCCTCCGCGGCCGGTCTTCGAGGCGGCCGATCCCGTGGTCGGCGCATCGCTCCTGGTTGTCGAAGACGAAGCGCCGCTGGCGACGGCCGTGCTGGATGCGCTGCGCGATGCCGGGTATTACGTCGCGCACGCGAAAGACGGCGAGGAAGCGACCAGCCGCGTGCAGACGCAGCAGTTCGATGCCGTGATCTGCGATTTGAAGATGCCGCGGGTCGACGGGAAAGCGTTCTACAAGCTGCTCGAATCGAGCGCGCCGTTGCTCGCGAGACGGGTGATTTTCGTCACGGGCGATGTGGCCGGGACCGACGCCGAGGCGTTTCTCGAGGAGAGCGGCTGCCGCTGGCTGGCGAAGCCGTTCCGCCTTGGCGATCTCCTGCGCACCGTGCGCGAAGCGTTGGCCTCGGGCGCGCTGAACGGCTAGCGGACCGCGGCGACCGCCGACCGCGAGCGGGTGACCCTGAGCGCGGCCTTCGCCATCTTCCGCGCCTTGTACGGCAGCACCACCGCGTGCGCGGCCGCCAGCGGCGCGCCGGCCGCCGCCGCGGCCGCCATCTGCGCCAGTGGTTTTCTGGTTGCGAAGGCGAGGAGCTGGCGCTTGATCTCCGCGACCTTCTGCGGATTCATGTCGCCGAGCGCGTCGCGCAGGCGCCGGATCGCGCGCGCATGCAGTTGCGAGACGCGCGATTCGTTGACGCCAATCTGCGACCCGATCTGCTTCATCGTCACCTCGCCGTAGTAGTACAGCCCGATGACCTTGCGCTCGCGCCAGGGCAGTGATTGAATCGCGGCGCGCACGCGGTCGCGTGTTTCGGATTTTTCATACGCGGCGTCGGGCGAGTCGGGCTCGGAGGGGACCAGCGCCGGCGGCAGCGAGCTTTCGTCCATGTGCTCGCCGGTGGCCAGCGGCGAGGTCGATTCGATCGTGTTGATACGAACGATCGTGCGGCTCAGCCGCTTCTCGTCCGATCCGATTTTCGCCGCCAGATCGGCGAGCGACGGCTCGTGTCCCAGCTCGCGGCGCAGCGCCTCGCGTGCCGCGTCGAGCTCCCGGCGCTGGCGGCGGACACCGCGGGGCCAGGCATCCCGGCGCAGCGCGTCGATCATCGCGCCGCGCACCCGACGCTCTGCGAACGTCTCGAACTTGATGCCGCGCCCCTCATCGAACCGGTGCGCGGCGTCGATCAATCCCAGCACGCCGTCCTGCACAAGGTCCCCGATATCGATCGAGTTCGGCATCGAGGCGGCCATGCGGCGGGCGAGCGCTTCCACAAACGGCAGGCCGGCAACGATGCGACGGTTCTGGCTGGCGGCGACGGGCTGGGCGCGCATTTGTAAGCTCCTTCGTCCGAGCTCTGCTCGGTGGTGCGCGCTATCGCAACTCAAGTACCAACGGCAGAGGTCGGTGTCCAAGGACATAGCACGCGCGGTCCAGGTGACTCAGTAACCCGTTGATGTGCGATGAGTTGTCGAAAGGATTCGTTTCGGAACGCGTGCGACCGATTGGGGTGAAAAACCGTGGAATTCGTCAACGATTTGACGATCTTCCCGACGAAAATGTCAAGTTATTGACGGATCGATTACGGTTTTGGCTCGGATTTCTTTGGCCGTGGTCATCGCGTCGAGGGCGCTGGCGACGACCTGCGCGGCACGCGCGCGCTGGTTCTGATCGGCGGCCTTCGCTTCGAGCAATTCGGCGTGCGCCAGGATGACGCCGAGCTGATTGTTCAAGCGGTGGAAGAGGAGACGCAGTTCGGATGAATCGTCCATGGGTCTCCTCGCCAGGAGTTCCTCCGCGCGCAGCCGCCCGGGCACCCGCTAGGCCTGTTTACCTTCCGGCTGCCACACCGTCTGGACCGCCGGACGCTCCACGTTGTTCGGATCGCGCCACAGCGTGTCGACGAAAATCCGGACCGAGCCCCCGGCCGTGCGCACATATTCGATCTTGCCGCTCGACAGCCAGTTGTAGATGGTCCGACGGCTGACACCCACAAGCTCACAAGCTTTCATGATCGAGATCGTTTTGCGTTCCACTCTTCGCCTCCGACACTCGTTATCGGAGGCAAAGCTGAGCAAGATTAGAGACTCCCGCCCCGCCCGGGATTTGACAGCCACCCTGGCGTGTCAGAAAATTGGCGCACCGTTAAATGGCTGACCCGCAAAAACATATCCTGCTGGTCGAGGACGAGGTTGCGCTGCGCCAGGCCATTGCGGAACAGCTGGGTGACCGCGGTTACCGGGTCGAGCAGGTCGACTCGGGCGAGACTGCCCTGGCGCGGCTCGCCGATTTTGCGTTCGACATCATCATTACAGATCTGCGGCTCCCCGGCCTCGACGGCTCCGCGGTCCTCGACGCGGCCGTCGAGCGGTACCCCGACATCGTCGCGATCGTCGTGACCGGGTTCGGCACCGTCAAGGACGCCGTGGAAGCCATCAAGCGCGGCGCGTGGGACTTCGTCAGCAAGCCATTTCAGATCGACGAGCTGCTGCACGCGCTCGATTCCGCGCTCGAACAGCGGCGGCTGAAATCAGAGAACGCGTATCTGCGTGCGCAGCTCGAGGAGCGCTACCGCTTCGAAGGACTCATCGGCAAGAGTCCGGCGATGAAAAAGCTGTTTCAGCTGCTCGAGACGGTGGCGCCAACCAACAGCACGATCCTCATCACCGGCGAAACCGGGACGGGCAAGGAAGTCGTCGCCCGCGCGATCCATCACAACAGCGTGCGCCGCAGCCATCGGTTCGTGGCGCTCAACTGCAGTGCGATTCCCGAAACGCTCCTCGAAGCGGAGCTCTTCGGCCACGTGCGAGGCGCCTTCACCGGCGCGGTCGGCAACCGCCAGGGACGCTTCGAGCAGGCGCACAAGGGGACGTTGTTTCTCGACGAAGTCGGCACGATGAGCGTGGCGCTGCAGACCAAGCTGCTGCGGGCCCTGCAGGAGCGCGAGTTCGAGCGCATCGGCGACTCCCACACGATCAAGGTGGACGTGCGCGTGATCGCGGCCACCAACAGCGATCTGGGGCGCATGGTGGCCGCCGGGCAATTCCGGGAGGATCTCTACTACCGGTTGAACGTCATCCCGGTCCATCTGCCGCCGCTGCGCGAGCGGAAAGACGACATCCCGCTGCTCGTGCAGCATTTCCTCGATCGGTTCCAGCGCGACCGCGACCGCGCCGCGAAAGGGTCGGAGCGATCAATCACCGTGTCGCAGGAAGCGATGCGCCGGCTCATGGCGTACGCCTGGCCCGGCAACGTGCGGCAGCTCGAAAACGCGCTGGAGCGCGCGGTCGCGTTCAGTGGCGGCCGATCGCAGATTGACGTGGGCGACCTGGCGACCGACATTCAGCAGGCGGAAGAACCAGTGGCGGCCGCCACCGTCGCGCTGCCCGACGAAGGCCTGGAACTCGATCGCTACCTGTCGAACATCGAACGCGATCTGATTCAACGGTCGTTGGCCCGCACGCGCGGCAACAAGGGCGCGGCGGCCAAGCTGCTCGGCCTGAAACGAACGACGCTCGTCGAGAAGCTCAAGCGGCTCGATCGCCAGCTGTAGCCGCGCGGTCGCGGCAATTCGCGCATAATTGAGCGCGGCTATGCCGCCACGGTTCGCGTACTGGACGATTCTCATCGACAACCGCCCGACGGCGTTTCGCGCGCGCGAGGCCGACGAGCTCGCGCCCACACTCCATCAGCTGAAGCGGACAAACCCGCACGTCACGATGAAATGGTTTTCCGGCGGCCGACTGTGGGACTCTCCCGACGCCGCACGATTGGCGCTGCGACGCCCGCCCGCCCGCCCCGCCGGACGGCGACCGAGCGCGCCACGGCCGGATCGCGCCCGGGCCGCGGCCGCGCGCCGAGGCCGCAAGCCTCGCAACCATTAAGGCCGGTTCGCGAATCTCACGCGCTCGCGGGCTGTTTGCGGCCGAGCAGCCGCCGGACGCGAGCCACGACGCCGGAGGCGTGTTCGACCGGACTGTCGATGCGAACCAGAAGGTCGAGGCACGCCGCCACGGAGGGGACGATCTCGATCCCGAGGCGACGTCCGGCGACCGGCAGCCGCGCCTCATCACCCCGCCAGATGAGGATCGCCCGGGCTTTCGAGTCGACGACGACATCGAGACAACTCTCCGGCCGGTCGTCCACCACCACGTCAAGATCGAGCGCGGCGGCGATTCGCCCACGGGATCCCCTGACGACGTACACGCTGGGCCGGCGGAATCCCTTCGCTTCGAGCCAGCGCTGGCTCTGCACCTGCGGGGAGGCGCCCGCCGTCGCCTGCCGCTTGGTCAGAAAGATGAGTTCCCAGCGGCGTTCGGTCGCCAGCGTCGCGAGACGCTCGACGATGGTCGGCTCGATCTCGGAGAGCGTCTCCCAGAAATCCTCGATCGACTCGACATGTCTCCACAGCCGGCGCTCCTGGCGGGGACTCACCCGCAGGTTGCGGATCTCCGCCTTCGGGGCGTCGGCCGGTGACGCGATCGGCGCGTCGCGAGGATCCGCTTCGGGCGGCGGCGCGATCGAGGCGCCGAACAGGATCGTCGCCTGGCGGAAGAGTTCGGCGTCCATGTCGGCGAGGACACCGTCGAGATCAACACCAATGCGAAGGGACAATGCGGGCCTTCAATGTTATCGAGGTTCGGTCGCGCCAATCATCGTACTGGCGGTCGGGCCGGAGAGCCGGGCTGCCGGATCCACGTCGAATCCGATCCGCAGGTCCTGGCCCACGTGGTATCCGACGCCGCCGCCGCAGCTATGACTATAGTCGCTGCGGTTCGCCAGCGCCACGACGGCACCGAAGCGGTCGCAGTACGCCAGCTGCGAATGTCCGCCACGTTCGTGTCGGCACCGAAGTTGGTCAGTTGAATCCACGGATTCAACCGGAACGGGCCCATCCGAGCGGCGCGGCGGCGCATCGGCGCCGTCCTCGATCCGGGCCGCCGCGCCGGCAGGCGGCCGCGAGGGCGCAATCACCACCCGTGCCAGCGTGCGCAATTTGAGACCGGCCCGACGGGGTCCGCGCGTTCTGATCGTCTATCGGCCGGTTTGCGCGCGGCCGAGCCTCCAGCATCACGGTTCCTGTTCCACGCTCACGCGCCGATCGGGCGTGCCGCGACCGGTCGGCACGGCGGCCGAAGCGAGGCGATGGCCGTCGCGGGGGTTTCCCATTGGTCGATTCGGCCATCGTGATCGTCGCCACCCGACCGGTTGCCCTGTTCGCGGTGTCCGATCCCTTGTCTCTTTACGATCGCGGCGGAGCGATATCTCCGCCCGGTCCGGCGAACCGTCGCGATTCGGGAACTGCCAACCGTCGTCAAGACGCATCGGAGCACGACGCCGCGCCCCGCCGGCAGCGCCGTCGTCGGCGACCGTTCGGCAGTACCTCATGACGAGTGTACCGGCTTGCGGCGCGCCGGCCTGCGACTGCTAGGCCGAAACGGACTGTGGCAGCCGACGCCCTGGATCCGGGGCGAAGAACACCGCGATCGTCTCGACCAGCTGCGACAGCGACTCGGCGCTGTTGATCGCGGTCCGCAGATGCGACCCGTTCTCGAGGCCCTTCGTGAACCACGACCCGAGCGCCCGCAGTTTGTTGATTACCCACTTGTCGTGGCTGGTGGACCGTGCTTCGTCCACGCGTTCGTGGCGCAGGAGTTCGATGTACTCGAGCAGGAAGCGGGCGCGGTCAGCCGCCGTCACGACGCGCATCGGCCGGCCGGCGGCGAGGTCCTGCGCCTGCGCGAGAATCCACGGATTGCGCAGCACGCCCCGGCCGACGAGGACGCCATCCACACCCGCCTGCAGTTTCGAGACGATCTGGTCTGCCTCGATGCAGTCGCCGCTGCCGAAGACGGGAACCGCGATCGCATCGGCGATGCGGGCGACGAGATCCCAGTCCGCGGCGCCGCTGTAGCTCTGCGCGGCGGTGCGGCCGTGCACGGCGATTGCCGCCGCGCCTGCGTCGGCCACCATCGCGGCGAGCGCCTCCGCATTCCGTTGCTGGTCGTTCCAGCCGGCGCGCATCTTGACGGTCACCGGGATTTTCACGGCTCGCGCCATCGCATCGATGACCGTGGCCGCGTGGTGCGGCTCGCGCATCAGGCTGCAGCCGGCGTTGTGCTTCGCGATCTTCGGCACCGGGCACCCCATGTTGACGTCGACGATGTCGGCGCCCATGCCCTCGACGATCTGGGCCGCGGCGGCCATCGTGTCCGGGTCGCCGCCGAAGATCTGGATCGAAACCGGCCGTTCCTCTTCGGTGTATTCGGCATATTCCAGGGTGCGGTCGATTCCGCGGACGAGACCCTCGGAACTGACCATCTCGGTGACC
>JBPYEE010000765.1:0-3571 GCA_051985095.1 Vicinamibacterales bacterium
AGCCCAACACGAGGATGGCCAGCTTTGATCTCGAGTCGCAGGCACAGCGACCATCCAGCATGATCGGGTGATGTCACTGCCTATGGTTGCTTGGTTTTGAACGCGATTGTCGGATCCCGGTGGCTGATCCTGAACACGCGCCATTCGAACGAGTGATTCGAGTGAACTGATCATGACGGACGCCGGCCGCAGACCGTTGCTGTGGCTGCGACCTCCGGCCGCCGAGGAACGTTCGTCCAGGAGGTCGACGCAAACCGCAATCAAACGCCGCGATCGGCTCGAAGGCGTTGTACACACACATGGTCGCGCCGCGTCATCGCGTGTTCCCTTCGTCCGTCTGTCGACATTCATCGACGCCGCGCCGATCGGTCAGACGTCAAACGGGCCAATCGCGACGCGTCAGCGTCGGGGTTCGTCCCCTCGACGCTGTGATTCTGAGGCATCGAGTCCTGAGCGACCTCCTGACGCCTTCGGTGGCTTGCCATGCCGCCTCTGCTGCCGGCGTCGCGTGCTTCTTTGCTGCTCCATTCGTGAGCGGTGCCCTTGAGGTGCGCCGCTTTGCCGGCCTTGCTGGCAATCTCGCGCTGCCTGGTCCGGTCCATAGCAGCAAAACCGCGATACGTGATGGCCATAGGGTCCTCATACACTGGTGAATTTCAACAGCCTCAATCTCGGCATCGCCTGACAACGCACCCGCGAGCGCACGGGTGCAACTGATGTGCCGGCATTGTTCACCAGTGTTAACCAAGTGACGTATCGGACCGCACATTTGCGCGATGTGATGAGGCACGCGAATAGGGCGAGCAGCCGTACCTAAACAGTCGGCGCCGTGGTCACGTGTGACGTTTTTACATAGGCGAACACGACAGTTCATGTGGCTTTGCTGAGCAAGGAGGCCTCTTCCAGTGTGGTCTCAGTGTTGCGCAGTAAAGTCGGCAGGCGTGGCGTCGAGGATCCTCGACCTCAGGAGCAAGGAGATGAGCTCGAAGCTGCAGGCGTTCCGGACTACCGCCATGTCAGGAGACTGGATCAACTCGATTGAGCATCTGCTCCGGTGGATCGCGCCAGGCACGGTCGGACGTCAACGCGTCCTTCAACGGCTGGCGGAGCTCAGGCAGGCACAACAGGAGAGGCATCGCCTGCGCGATGCCCTGTGCCTGCTGTCGCGCGAACTGGACGCGCTGTATCCACAAGGCCCCGTCATCAGTCTGGCCAGACGCCGTGTTCGCGTTATGGTGTTGACGCTGGCGCACGCGTAGCGTTGTGGAGTCTTGAGCGAGTTGTCCCACTCGGAACCGGGGCCGTCGCCAGCCGAATCGACGTGCGAGGCGGTACCAGGTCGAGGCGGACGTCCAGATCGTGCTGTTGGGCCGGGACTGCGAGCGTCCGTGGGAACGTGACGGTACTCGGGCGAGGTCGTGACGATCGGATCACCGGTGACGCATGGCCACGTGGCCATGGCGGCACATTTGCCAATCGAGGAGAATGCGTGCGTCTTTCTGACACCTCCCCTTTGGGAGCCAGTAATGTTGGCACATCGGACATGCCCGCATATTGAGCGGACGTGTAACCGAGGCACACGGGGGGTTGATCATGCGAACGTCGGTTGCAGGGATTCACCATCCAGCAAGGCAGTTCCGGGTGCTTGTCGCTGACCCAGACGAGGAAGCTCGCGCCCTTTACCGGCAGTCATTTCATGCCGGGAGGTGCGATGTCGTGGAAGCGCTCGACGGACGGGACGCGCTCGAGAAAGCGCTGGTCCGTGAACCGTCACTGATCCTCATCGAACTGAATCTCGCCCTGATCGACGGCTTTTCGCTCTGTGAGATCTTGCGTCAAGATCGCGTGACCGCCGATGTGCCGATTGTCGTTGTCACGGCAGAGACGCGTGCGACCGAACTCGACCGCGCGTACCGCTCGGGAGCCGACGCAATCGTTGCGAAACCGACATCGACTGAGATTCTCCTTGTCGAGATGCGCCGTCTGCGGCTTCGGTCGCGCGAACTACGCGGCCGGGCCACCACCGCACGAACCAGCTCGTCGAAACAATTGGAGAGGTCCACGCGCTTGCTCAAAAGTTCTGCGCACCTCAAACGCGGGATCTTGGCCACGTCACACGAGCGTTTTACAACGACGCCGCCGCCGATCCCGCCGTTAGCCTTCACATGTCCATCGTGCGACCGTCCCCTGAAGTATGAGCGCAGCCACATCGGCGGTGTGAGTGACCGCCATTCTGAGCAGTGGGACTCCTTCAGCTGTTCGACGTGCGGCAGGGCCTTTCGGTTTCGGCACCGCGCGCTCAAACTCCACCGTCTCGTTGACGACGAACGCAAAGGATCAAGCGGTCTTGATGCCGGCGAGTGCGCGCATGCGCCCTGTGATCAGGACTTATTCTGTTTGGGGCCGAAATCCGGCTTTGTGAACTGATCGTCAGGACCGGCGATCGTCGATGCTGGTCCCATTGAATACGATGCTGCGGACGCTGTTCACAGTCGTGTCGTTCGCTCACTCTACGAACCAGAAGGTCGATCAAAATGAAACGATGACCTCCTGGTTCCGGACCAGAGAGTACGGGAGCGACCGTCCGGAGTTCACCCGGATGCTCGCGCCACCATCGGTGGCGCGTCTCCTTGGACTACTCGACAAGCCCCTCGAGCCGAACCAGCGTCAACTCGCCTGCGTGCGATACCAGAACATCGGCGGCGCGCAGGTCGTGGCCTTCGGTCAGCCGGTGCGGGATGGCGACGGCTTTCATGCCGGCGGCCTTGGCGGCCGCAATCCCAGGGCCGGAGTCCTCGATCGCTAACGATCGGCTCGGCACCACGCCGAGCCGCCGCATGGCTTGCAGATACACATCCGGTGCCGGCTTGCGGCGCGCCACCTCGTCGCCCGTGACGATAACATCGAATGTCGAGCGCAGGCCGAGTGCCGTCATGGCTGGCACCACCCATCGTGCCGTTGACGTTGAGGCGATCGCGCAGTTGACGCCAGCACTCGCCAGCATTTCGAGCAGCTCGCGAATGCCGCGCATCGGCTCACGCGGGAGTAGTTCAAGCAGGAGCCGTTGCCGCTCGGCCTCGTACGCCAGGCACTCTGGCGCCGATGCCGACCGTTCGCGAAGCCGCGTTGCCCAGCGGTAGCTGTTGCCCTCGGTCCAGGTGCCGATTTGACCACACCACTCGCCGATGCTAAGTGCGACACCGCAGCGCTCGTAGATCCGCCTATGGGATTCGAATTCGGGAGTCTCGCTATCGAAGATGACGCCATCGAAGTCGAAGACCACAGCGGCTAATCGGGGCACGAGCGATCATACCGTTTCACCTTTCGTGGTGTTCGCGTGGACGATGCTCCAGAACTGGGATTTAACCCCGCAGTGATGGGATGGCGAAGTGTCCCATGACAGGATCGACGAGAGAGCAGCGAATTTCGCTTGTCAGTGGGGCTCGCAAGGCCCTCACTTCGCCAGGGTTTTCAAATACGCTTCAACGGCATGAGGGCACTGACCATCCTCCCCGGAGACGATGCCGTTGATTGAACCGATTTCAAACCGGTTATTGGAAGGCGGATAAGT
>JBPYEE010000766.1:0-3385 GCA_051985095.1 Vicinamibacterales bacterium
ACCCGGCGCGAATCTGACGCGATTCGCCGCCCGAAGTGGCGCGCGAGTTTCCGGGGCCATACTGATCGACCATCGTGACGGACAGCCCCATCTCGCGCAAATAGAGCGCGGTCCACCCGCCGAACGCGCCTGCACCGATCACGACGACGTCGGACGTCGAGGTTGTCGCTCGTTGGGCCGGTCGCAAGCTGGGCACTGCGGCGGGCGGAAACCGTTCGCCCGCCGCCGCGAGGACAGTGAAATTGCGAGTCGTCTTCAGAAACGTGCGGCGGTTCATTCTCGCCTCCGGTCTCGGCGGTAGGCTTGTCGAGTGAGTCCAGATCGTACTCCTGAAGCCTCGCGATGGCTGTGGACCGACTGGCTCGGACGCCGACAGGGTACGGACGCCCCGGATCCGAGGCGGGCAATGGTCGCAGGATGACGGCATTCATGAGCGTGAAGACGCCGTCGTCCCGCCAATGCCCAGCGCGAGCGTGAACACCGTCGCGGCGGTGAACACCGGCGAACCGCAGAATTGTCTGGCGGCATAGCGAATCGAGATCATCACGGTCATTGTTGGTCGTTGGACGACAGTGGTCGATATCATACGAAGGGGCGCTGGAAAAAACGAGGGACCGCATCTCTCAAAATTCCACGGTGCTCCCTTGGAAGCAGCGGAGTTCGTTTACCGCCGTCCGACTGCCCGATTACATGATGTTCCCCGTCGAAAACGATGGCGGCGTGCAATTCTCGTGGCCGTGGACCTTGAACCAAGCCGCGCGCGCTGACCAAAGACGTGCTACGGCTTCAAATCTGGAACCAGTTCGTGCCCGCGATCGTTATGAGCGCGAACTTGGATTCCTTAACCAGAGCCGAAAGCAGGATGGTACCGGATGATCCCGGGTCTTCCGTCCAGAACGCCCGCAACAAGCTCCAGCACCATGAAGACATCGTCCGGTACGTTGTACTCGCTCCTGAGCCCGAATCGCGAGGCCGGCGTAAACCCGAACCGGGGATAGTAGCCAGCGTGCCCGAGGACGACGACAGCGTCAGCCCCGATTCGTCTGCAATACGCGAGACCTTCGTGGACGAGGGCGCTGCCAATCCCTCGCCGCTGGTGCGTCGACATGACCGCCATCGGCGCGAGCCCCATCAGGGTGAGCCGGTGGTCGCTGAGGCTGACTGGCGAGAACAGGATGTGTCCCACCACACGGCCAGCCTCGACAGCAACCAATGAAACAAGCGGTGATGCCTTCTCGCGAAGGACATCCACAAGATCCGCCTCCATGCTTGTCTCGAAGGCGCCGAGGTTCACCGCCCGGATGCTGGCAATGTCATCGTGTTGTTCAGGTCTGATCAGCATCGTCGCAGGTTCCCCTGCTCAACACTAACGCAACTGCTGTTCAAGTGAACCGATCCGCTGCGGCGCAATCGCCGTGCGCCCCCGAGGCTGCCTTCTTGCCAGCTACGTACGGCCCTCCGCCGACAGACGACTCGTTCGAACACACACTGAAGAGGTACAGTCTTTCACGACTCGAGCCGTACCCCGAGCGGGGCCAACCATGCAACAAGCCAGAATTACGCACCCTAAGGGTCAGCGTGGAATGAAAAACCTCCGAAGACAAATTCGCGAGACAGTTCCCGGCAGAATATTTCGAGCAGCCTGCCTCGCTTCGCGCGAGGATGAGTAGAATCTGTCCACGGACTTAGGACCGTGCATCCCGGAGGAATCGATGAAGACCTTCTGCGTTCTCGCACTCGCGGCGCTCTCACTTGCCCTGCCCGCTGCCGCGCAGCAGGCGCCCCAGCAGCCGCCCACGGTGGCTCAGTTCGTTCGCAACCGCTACATGGGTCGCCAGAGCGAGGTGGTGCGATCGGCCGAGAAGATGCCGGAGGAATTCTACGGCCTGCGCCCCGGCCTGCAGGAAGAGGTGCGCACGTTCGGTCAGCACCTGGCGCACATCGCGCGGTTCAACTTCCTCTGGTGCTCTCAGGCGAAGGGCGAGAAGAATCCAAATGCCGTCAATCTCGAGCAGACGCTGCATACGAAGACCGAGTTTATGAAGGCGCTGAAAGACTCGTACGCCTATTGCGACGGCGCATACAACGCGCTCACGGATGCGTCGAGCGCAGAGATCGTCGATATCACGCAGGAGGGCGGGCGGCAGGTACGGCTCCCCCGCTTGGGGCTGCTGCTCCTCAACCTGGGACACAACGACGAGGTGTACGGCAGCATCGTGACGACGATGCGCATCAAGAACATCGTGCCGCCGGCGTCGGAGCCACGGCCGCGGCCATGAGAAGGCAGAATCAGCTCAACGGCTGAAGGGGTTGAATGGTCGAACGGCTGACGGGGCGTCGGCGCTGCTTCGCGCTGGCAATCGCGACGTCATTCGGGATCCTCGCGCAGACTCACGAGTGGGCGGCCATCAACGAGCTGACGACGAGAGTCGCCGGCACGGTCGTGCACTACAAAGTCGTGCTCCCAAACGGCTACGATCGGACCAAAGCGTATCCCGCGATCCTGGCGTTCGGCGGCGGTCCACAAACGATGAACACTGTGGAGGGCGTGCTGGCGCGCAACTTCCGCGCGGAGGCCGAGAGACGCGGGTACATCGTAATCGCTCCCGCAGCGCCGGATGGCCAACTCTTCTTCGAAGGCGGCGACCGCATCTTTCCCGAGTTCCTGAAGCGGATCCTCGCGGACTACAACATTCAAGGCGGCAGGTTTCACGTCGCCGGGCCATCGAACGGCGGCATCGCCGCCTACCACGTCGCGGCCGCCCATCCGGAGTACTTCCTCTCGGTGACCGCATTCCCGGGCTACATGTGGCAGCCGAGTTCCGCCAAGCTGGCGGCCATCGTGGGCCTATGCTCCTTCATGTACGTTGGCGAACTTGACCCTTACCGCTGGCACGGCGAAATGGAGCAGGAGACCGAATTCCTGCGGTCGAAGGGCGCGGTAGCCCGATACACGGTGGAGCCCGGACAACCACACCGCCTCGAAACCCTCGCCGGCGCCAACGCCGGGCGCCTCTTCGACGGCTTCGAACAGGCGGCCAAGGGTTGCCGGCAATAGCCGGCCCTGGAGCGGAGCTGTCTCCCCGGACATTCTGCTCTTTGTCCGAGTTGTCGTCTTGCCGTGTCGATCGTCTCACATCGCAGCCGCACGCGTTTCTCTGGGCGATGTTGAGCGGTGGTGATCTGAGGGCCGCTAATCCGTCGCATGACCACGACCCGTCCTCACGACGCTACGACCACCGGCCGCACGAGCTCGGGCCGACGTACCGGGACCTGATCATCGCCACTGATCTCGGCATTCCCCGGCCGACGGCCCGGGGGGCTCCGCACTGCGCCGGCGATTGTGGTCAGTCTGGACGAAGCGGCGCTGACCGGCTGGAACTCC
>JBPYEE010000767.1:0-10746 GCA_051985095.1 Vicinamibacterales bacterium
GCGACGGATTCTCGCCCGCACCGACCGCATCCGCCGAACGCTCTTGACGTGCCGCCCGAGGCTCGGCCTGGCCGATGTGCCGGTCCTCATCGCGCAGATGGCGCGCTGGTCCTGATGGCGCGCAATACCTCCTTTTACTACTCGTTTCTGGTGCTGCCCGCCGACCAGCGGCGCGCAATCATCGCCGTCTGGGACTTCTGTCGGGCCGTGGACGACGCGGTGGACGAGAATCCGGCCGGAGATCTTCAGGCGTGGCAGGCGGAGCTCGCACGCTGTTACGACGGGACCGCCCCGCAGACGCCACAGGGACAGGCGCTGCAGCCGTTTATCGGGCAATTCGGGCTGCCGCGTCAGGCGTTCGACGATGTGATCGACGGGGTGGCCATGGACCTGGATCACAGGCGCTACGAAACCTTCGCCCAGCTGGTCGAGTATTGTCGGCGCGTGGCGTCGGCGGTCGGCCTCATCTGCATCCGGATTTTCGGCTGTCGCCATCCGCGGGCCGCCGAGTACGCGCTCAATCTGGGCATTGCGTTGCAGTTGACGAACATCCTGCGCGATGTGAAAGGCGACCTTCAGCGTGGGCGCGTCTATCTGCCGCTCGAAGATCTTCGCGGATGCGGCTGCACGGTGGAGGATCTGACGGCTGGCGCGCCGACCGAACCCGTCCGTCGGCTGCTCGCGTTCGAGTGCCGGCGCGCGCATGATTTTTATGCCCGCGCCCGCGCGGCGCTGCCGGCCGAGGACCGGCGCCGGCTGGTCGCGGCCGAAATCATGCGCGCGGTGTACTTCGAGACGCTGCGCCGCATCGAGCGGAGCGGCTACGACGTGTTTTCCGTGCGCGTGCGGGTGCCTCGGCCGACGCAGGCGCTCATCGCGGCCCAGACATGGCTTCGCTCCTAGACGTCATCGTCGTCGGCGGTGGCTTCGCCGGGCTGAGCGCCGCCGTGCGTGTGGCGCGCCAGGGCGGCCGCGTGCTCGTGCTCGAGGCGCGGGCGCGCCTCGGCGGGCGCGCCACGGCCTTTGCTGACCGGACGACCGGCGAGATCGTGGACAACGGGCAGCACATTCTGCTCGGCTGCTATACCGAGACGTTTGCGTTCCTGCACGACATCGGCGCGGCCGACCACGTGACGCGGCAGACGCAGCTCGCCGTCACGATGATCGACCGCGGCGGCCAGCGATCCCGGTTGACGTGTCCGTCGCTGCCGGCACCCCTGCACCTGGTTGCCGGCGTGTTCGAGTGGGAGGCGCTGGCATGGCCGGATCGGTTCGCGATTCTGGGGATGGCGACGCCGCTCAGAATCGCGCGGCGGGCCGTGCGCGGGGCGTCGCTCTTGGCGGCGTCGCCCGGCGAGACGGTCGAGAACTGGTTGATCCGAAACGGCCAGACGGCGCGGCTCCGGGAGCTGCTCTGGGACCCGCTGGCGCTGGCCGCGCTGAACCAGCCGCCGTCGATCGCGGCCGCGCCGCCCTTCGTCACCGTGCTGGGAGAGATGTTTTCGGGCGATCCCGGCGCCGCGGCGATCGCGCTTCCGGCCACGCCGCTCGATGCGATGTATGCCGAACCGGCCCGGGCCTTCATCGAATCGCACGGCGGGCAGGTGCGGACCGGCGCCGCGGCCACGATCCTCGTCGATCGCGGGACCCTCGCGGGCGTCGAGGCCCTGGGGGAGCGATGGACCGCGCCGCACGTCATCGCGGCGGTGCCCTGGTTCGCGCTCGCGGACCTGTTCCCCGACGTGCCCGCCCCGCTTGCGGCAACGGTGGCGCGAGCGAACGCCATGGCCTCGTCGCCGATCGTCACGGTGGATCTGTGGTTCGATCGAGCGGTGCTCGACGAGCCCTTCATCGGCCTGCCCGGCCGCGCCATGCAGTGGGCCTTCAATCGGCGGTCGCACCTGTCCCTGGTCGCGAGCGGGGCCGACGCCATGTTCCGGAAGAGCAATGACGATCTGATCGCGATCGCGCACGGCGAGCTCCTGGACGCACTGCCCGAGGTCCGTCGCGCTCGGCTCACCCATGCCACCGTCATCCGGGAGCCGCGTGCCACCTTTTCGCTCGCGCTCGGCCAGCCGGCGCGGCCGGGTCCCGAAACCGGGGTGCGTGGCCTCTGGCTGGCGGGCGACTGGATCGATACGGGGCTCCCCGCCACGATCGAGTCGGCGGTTCGCTCCGGCCACCGCGCCGCGAGTCTGACGATGAGCGCCTGACGAGCGATGAACGCGATTGTCGTTCACTACAAAGAGCTCGCGCTGAAGGGACGCAATCGGCCGTGGTTCATTCGGATCCTGGTTCGCAATTTGACGCAGGCCCTCGCCGGCACACACGTCACGGCCGTGCGGTCGATCATGGGCCGCATCGAAATCGAGCTCAGCGCTGCGTCGGCGTGGGACGACGTCCGCGAACGGCTTCGTCACGTATTCGGCATTGCGAATTTCTCCCAGGCGGGACGTGCGTCGCACGATTTCGCCGAGCTCGCGTCGTCCATTCTCGCGGCCCTCGGCGATCGTCAGACCGATACCTTTCGTGTGTCGGCGACGCGAGCCGACAAACGGCTGCCCTTCACGTCGCCCGAGGTCGAGCGGCAGGTCGGCGGACTGATCAAGCAGGCGACGGGATGGCGCGTGAATCTCGAGCGGCCGTCGCTCACGATCCACATCGAGATGCTTCCTGACGGTGCCTTCTACTTTTTTGGCAAGGAGCCGGGTTCGGGCGGGTTGCCGACCGGCACGAGCGGCCGCGTCGCCTGTCTGCTGTCGGGCGGCATCGACTCGCCGGTCGCGGCGTATCGCATGATGCGGCGAGGCTGCACCGCGTCGTTCATCCACTTTCATAGTTATCCGTTCCTCTCGCGCGCATCGCAGGAAAAGGCGCGGGAGATCGTGGCGCTGCTGACGCGCTATCAGCGGCAATCGCGCCTCGCGCTGGTGCCGTTCGGGGAGCTGCAGCGGCAGGTCACGCTGTCGGTGCGCCCCGAGCTGCGGGTGGTCGTCTATCGGCGGCTCATGCTGCGGATCGCCGAACGCCTCGCGCGCCAATGGCGGGCCCGCGCGCTGGTCACGGGCGAGGTCATCGGGCAAGTGGCCTCGCAAACGCTCGAGAACATGACGACGATCGCCGATGTGACCTCGATGGAAGTGTTGAGGCCGCTGGTGGGCCTTGATAAGGATGAGATAGTGGCAGAAGCGGACCGGATTCGGACGTTTCCGATCTCGATCATTCCGGACCAGGACTGCTGCACGTTGTTCACACCGCGGCATCCGATGACCCGTGCCCGCGCGCCCGATGCGGAGGCGGCCGAGGCTCCCCTGCCGATCGACGAAATGGTTAACGCTGCCGCCGGATCGGCGGTGCTAGAATCGATTGTTTTCCGTCCAGGAGATCATGCCGATGGCCACCTCCGTTGACACCTCGCGAACCGAGCAGATTCTCGGCGCCGACGCCGAGCCGCTCCTTCGGCACGAGTGCACCACCATCCCGAAATCCGCGCTGCACCTGCCGGGCCCTGACTACGTCGAGCGCATCTACGCGGGATCGGATCGGCCCGCCCGCGTCCTGACGAGTCTGCAGGCACTGCTCGATCACGGACGCCTCGGCGGCACCGGCTATGTATCGATCCTGCCGGTCGATCAGGGCGTCGAACACTCGGGCGGGGCGTCGTTTGCGGCGAATCCGGCCTACTTCGATCCCGAAAACATCGTAAAGCTCGCCATCGAAGGCGGCTGCAACGGCGTGGCCTCGACGCTCGGCGTGCTCGGCGCGGTCGCGCGCAAATACGCGCACAAGATCCCCTTCCTGCTCAAGTTCAACCACAACGAGTTCCTGTCGTATCCGAACACGTTCGACCAAATCCGCTTCGCGAACATCCGGCAGGCGTTTGAGATGGTCGCGATGGGGGTCGGCGCGACCATCTACTTCGGATCGGAGGAATCGAAGCGCCAGCTGCAGGAAGTCACCGAGATGTTTTCCCAGGCGCACGAGCTCGGGATGTTCACCGTCCTGTGGTGCTATCTGCGCAACAGTGCCTTCAAGACGAAGGAAGCCGATTACCACCTCGCCGCGGATCTGACCGGCCAGGCGAATCATCTGGGGGTCACGATCGAGGCCGACATCATCAAACAGAAGCTGCCGGAGACCAATGGCGGGTACAACGCCCTGCATTTCGGGAAAACAGACAAGCGCGTCTACTCGACCCTGACGTCCGAGAACCCGATCGACCTCACACGCTACCAGGTCGTGAACTGTTACAGCGGGCGGGCGGGGTTGATCAATTCAGGCGGCGCCTCGGCGGGCGAGAGCGATCTGAAGGAAGCGGTGCGGACCGCCGTCATCAACAAACGCGCCGGTGGCATGGGCCTCATCTCGGGACGGAAAGCGTTCCAGCGCCCGCTTGCCGAGGGCGTCGGGTTGCTGAACGCCATTCAGGACGTCTACCTGAACAAAGCCATCACGATCGCGTAGGGCTACCGGACGCGGCCGAGGCTGAACGCGAAGGAGCCCCCGCCGCTCGGGAACGGCAGGACGACGACATTCGAACGCTCGGCGACGGCGTGCGCGTCCTTGACGCGCTGATCGCCGGCGGTCACCAGGAAGCCCACCTGCTCGCCGTTGGCCGGCTGGTGGTTCGCCAGCGGCCCCCAGATCTGCGGATTGTAGTACCAGTTGGAGGCAAACTGCGACGCCGGGCCGCCGCTGTACTGGAGCCCGTACCAGTACTCGACGCCGCCAGACGTGTACCACTGGCCATTGATGTTGACGACCATCCAGAGGGTGTACTGAAGCGGCCCATCAAATCCCGGCGGCACGACGTCGGGCCAGCGGCCGGGGCCGTCCTTCTTCGAAAAATCAACGCGGACGCCGTTGCCAAAGTCCATCGTCGTGATCGCGGTGGTGATCGGCCAGTTGGCGACATCGCCGGGCGAGCCGCCGGTGATGATCGCGCTGTGCAGATTGAGCCCGTCGCTCGGGCCGCTCGAAGCGGGCGGGGGCGGCGGTGGCGACGGCGGCGGAGCGGGTGCGGGAGCGGGCGGGGCCGCCTGCGGCTTGTGCAGCACCTCGGTGCCGTGGATCGGGCCGAGGCAGGTCATGCCCGTGTACGGCAGATTCAGTGTGGTGCCGTTGTCTTGAAGCGTGCCGTTCCCGGTGACGCTGAAGCTGCAGCTCGGCAGCCCCGGCATACTGCCAGAGCCGTCGATCTGAACCGCCACATTGGTGCCGTTGAGTCGGCCGTTGGCCGACGCGGAGATCGTGAGCGAATTGCCGCAGATCGCCGTGAACGTGCCGGCGATCGTGGTCGCGGTCTGCGACGCAATCTGGTACTGGAAGTTTCCGCACGAACTGGCCGAGGGCAGCGACTGCGAGGTCCAGATGCCGACCAGCGACGGCGAACTGCCGCCGCCTGTGGACGTCAGTGACGGGTTGGCGGCCGCGGAAGAATTGCCGGGGTTGGACGAAGGCGCGAGCACGTTCGACGAGTGCTGGAATCCGCACGCGGTCGCCAGGAGCGTGAGGGCGGCTCCGGTCAGAACCCGTGACAGCGACCTCTTCATAGTTACAAATCCTGTGGCCGCGCGGACGAATACCGTTAGTTCGCTGTGATCAAACTGCCGATATTTATCGGTCCGACGCCGAACCGGCTGGAGGCATAGCACAAGGCAGGCCAGCGCACCGGCGTGCCGGTCACACGCGGATCGGGTGGCGCAGCCCTTCGAAGTAGTCGCGCAGGCCGTCGCGGGTGCTGCGGAACGCCAGACGATCCCAGGGGATCTGACTCGCGTCGAAGAGCGCCATCTCGAGGCTCTCGTCGTCGCGGCAGAGCTCGCCGCCAATGGCCGTCGCCGCATACACGACGATCACGGGTGCACGGCCGGCATAGGAGTACACGTTGACGAGCGCGTCGAGCCGCACCTCGAGGCCGCACTCTTCGCGCGCCTCGCGGACAGCGGCCACCGTCAGCGGCTCGCCGCGGTCGACGTAGCCACCGGGAAAGACCCACATGCCGTAGCCCGGCTCGATCGCGCGGCGCACGAGGACGAACCGGCCATCCTGGCTGACGATGATCGTGCCGACCGCGATCTTGGGATCGAGGTAGAAGACGAAACCGCATCTGACGCACACCGGGCGGTCGGGTTCGGTCGCCTTGAGTGATCGACGCTCCAGCGCGCCGCCGCAGCGCGGGCAGAAGCGGTACGTATGCGACTCGTCCGCAGGGTGCAGCGGCGACACCATATAATTCTCAGATTATGTCGATTCTGAAGGTCGCGCGCATGGGGCATCCGGTGCTGCGCCGGAAGGCCCGCCCGCTCGAAAAGGCGGAGATCAGGAGCGCCGCGATCCAGAAGCTGATCGACGACATGCTGGACACGATGACCGAGTATCGCGGCGTCGGCCTCGCGGCGCCGCAGATTCACGAGAGCCTGCGGTTCTTTGTCGCGGCGCTCGATGGCAACGATGACGAGGAGAGTACTGAGCCGCCCGCGCCGCTCGTGCTCATCAACCCGGAAATCACCATCGTCGGCCGCGAGACCGTTGAAGACTGGGAAGGCTGCCTGAGCATTCCCGATGTCCGCGGACGCGTGCCGAGGGCGCGCGAAATCAAGGTGCGGGCCTATGACCGCCGCGGCGATCGGCTGGAGCTCAACGCCCACGATTTTCCGGCGCGGGTGATCCAGCACGAAACGGATCATCTCGACGGCATCCTGTTTTTCGATCGGATGCGGTCCTTCGAGACGCTGACCTTCCTCGACGAATACGCGCGTTACTGGGCGAAGGACTGACGCTTTTTCTCGAGCGCGCGCTCGGCATGCAGCCGTTCGAGTTCGACCGGTGTGTGATCGGCAAACCGCATGGCCGCCGCAATGCCGGTATGTCCGGCGACCTCGGCGATCGCCGTGTGCATCAACTGGCACACGCGTCGGTACGACGGGTGTCCCTGGGGGGCGGTGCGCAGTTCGATGACGTGCATCGCCTCGCGCGCGTTCATCTCCATGTAGAACCTGACGCGGTACGCCATCACGACGCCGTAGGGCGCGATCTCCGCAGGACCGTGGCCGCTCAGCCGGTCGTATAACTGCGCCGAGCGATCCATCACGCGGCGCCAGTCGGCGAGGGCCCCGGCTTCCTCGATCGCGGCCGGTTCCACATACCCGTGCCGGGGGCTGAGCGGCTGCCACTCGAGTGTCAGCAACCGGTGCCGCTGCAGATCGCGAAACGCGCCGTAGTCGGCCAGGATGTCGAATCGGTAGCTGGTGCGTTCAAACGCGCGGCCTGGCTTGTGCCGCCGGTTGGCACGGTCGCCGACGTAGGCCGCCAGCAGCGCCGCGCGGTCGTCGGCCGACAGCCGCTTCACCCGCGCCACCAGCTGATCGTCCGCCAGGGCGGAGACCGAGTAGAGGGCCGCCGCGACGACCTTCAGCTCGCCGTCAGGATCGAAATCGGTGAGCGTCACTTCGTCACGCGGCGCCGGATCGCCGTCGGCGACGAAGGGCGCCGCCAGGCGCGCGAAATCGCGGCGGGTGTCGGCGAGATACTGGCTCCACCGATCGCCCCGATCGGGTTGATCGACGCGCGACAGGAATGCGGGCATGACCGTTCGAAGCTCCGCCAGCATCTGCTGCGCACAGTCCCGGACCTCCGCCAGCGGGTGGGCGAACATTCGCAGCAGCAGCGCCTCGTACGCCTGACCGGTTCCGAAGAGGCCGACATTGGAGGTCGTCGCCGCGGGCAGCAGTCCCCGCAGCGTGTCGAGCGCCTTCGCGCGGATCACCGAACGATAGAGCGCGTCGGTATCCGAGGCGGCCTTGGGGTACTTCGCGCGGAAATGGGCCTCCATCGGCGCGATCCAGCGCGCGTAGGTCTCGAACGCGTCGTCGAGGGTGGCTTCGAACTCAGCGCGCAGCGAGGACGGTTCGATCTCCGCCGGGACGTGGTATTTCCAGCGGCCGCCGGGCCGATCCGTGTACGGCACGTAGCGTGTCGACTGCTCGAGATACGCCATGAGGCGTCCCCATTCGAGCACTTTCGTCAGGAGATTGGAGACCCCTTCGCACGCCAGATGCGCGGCGCCGAGCTGCGCGACCGAATCGTCGCCGTACTCTGCGAGGACGCGGGCGTAGAGGCGGTCGGCCCGCTCCGATCCGACGGCGGCCGGCCCCGATCGCATCAGCGGCTCGGCGTCACCGAGGAATTCATCGAGAAACAGACGGCGCAGCGATTTGGCGGATCTCGAATAACGGGCGAACAGCGCCCCCTTGACCGTTTCGGGCAGATTGCGAAGGGCAAAGACTGGCCGCGTGGTGTTGGTGACATACGGGGCAAGGGCGCGCGTTTCGTCAGCGGTAAAGGATTCGACGGTTGACGTGGGGAACGCCATGGCGGCGGTATTGTACCGCGCAGGCCGGGCTCGCCCGCCGGATGGTGACGAGACCCACGCTACAATTGAGCCATGGTCTACATCTTCGGCAAGGACACCTGACCATACACGCAAGCCGCCCGGGACGACTATGCGGGGCGGCACGTGCCGTTCGAATACATCAACGTCAAGAAGGATGCGGCCCAGCTGCAGCGCATGCTCGACTTCAGCAGCGGCCGCCGCCTCGTCCCGGTGATCGTCGACGACAAGGGGGCCGTGACCATCGGGTTTGGCGGAACCTGAGGGGTCTAGCCCGGGCCGCCGGCGGCGGCCGCTTTTCGCAAAGACGCAGAACCAGAGGGAATTGACTTAGATTGTGAAAGTGTTCACATAATCAGCCTGTGATCGACCTGCTGCAGGTGACGAAACAGTTTGCCGGCAAGCGCGACGTCACGGCGCTCAGCGCCGTCACGCTGCACATCGCGCGGGGCGACATGGTCTCGATCATCGGCCCATCCGGCTCCGGCAAATCCACCCTCCTCAATCTGGTCGGCGGCCTCGATCGCCCCACCGGCGGCGAAGTCCGCATCGACGGCGAATCGCTGGCGCGCCTGTCCGACGACGCGTTGACACGGGTGCGGCGCGACAAAGTCGGATTCATCTTCCAGTTCTTCAACCTGCTGCCGTCGCTGACCTGCCTCGAGAACGTCGGCCTGCCGCTGCATCTGCGCGGCTGGCCGCGACAGAAGGTCGCGGACCGCGCCCGCGAGTTGCTGACGCTGGTGCAGCTCGGCCATCGCCTGCAGCACCTGCCCGAAGAGCTGTCGGGCGGCGAACGGCAGCGGGTCGCGATCGCGCGAGCCCTGTCGGTCTACCCGCCGATCCTGCTCGCCGATGAACCCACCGGTAATCTCGACACCTGTACCGGCGCGGAGATTCTGGCGCTGATTCGGGATCTCCACAGCCGCCTCGGATCCACCGTCGTGGTCGTCACGCACGACATGACGGTCGCGCAAAGCTGTCCGCGCACGATTGCCCTCAGAGACGGCCGCATTGTCGAAGACGTGCGCCGATGATCCTGCTGCGCCTGATCAGCTGGCCGTACGTCCGCAAGCACGTCCTGCGCACGCTGCTGACGACGGCCGGGATCGTGCTCGGCGTCGCGGTCTTCGTCGGGATGCACACGGCCAATCAAAGCGTGCTCTTCGCCTTCTCCCGCACGGTCGACCGGATTGCGGGCAAGACGGAGCTGCAGGTGAGCGCCGGCGAAACCGGGTTTCCCGAGGAGGTGCTGGACCGCGTCCAGCGCGCCGCCAGCGTTCGGGTCGCCGTGCCGGTCGTCGAGGCGGTCGTCGATTCGCGCCTCGGCGGACAGGGCAGCCTGCTCGTGCTCGGCGTCGATCTGACCGGCGATCGCAGCCTCCGCGACTACGACCTCGAGAGCGGTGACGACGCGGTCATCGACGATCCGCTCGTCTTTCTCGCACAGCCCGATTCGATCATCGTGTCGAAGGAGTTTGCCGATCGCAACCGCCTGACGTCCGGACGGCGGCTGACGCTGGGGACCATCGAAGGCGAGAAGGCGTTCACGATTCGCGGCGTCATGAAGTCGTCCGGCCTGACGTCGGCGTTTGGCGGCAACCTCGCCGTCATGGATATCTACGCGGCGCAGAAGATGTTCGGGCGCGGACGCACGTTTGACCGCATCGACGTCGCGCTGACGCCGGGCTTCACGCTCGCCGACGCCGAACGCGAACTGTCCTCGCTCCTCGGGCCCGGCTTTCAGGTCGAGCCCCCGTCGGGCCGCGGCCGCCAGTTCGAGACGATGCTCGCCGCGTATTCGATGATGGTCAACATCTCGAGCGCGTTCGCGCTGTTCATCGGCATGTTCATCATCTACAACGCGTTCGCCATCGCCGTCACCGAGCGGCGATCCGAGATTGGCATCCTGCGGGCGCTCGGCGCGACGCGCGGACAGATCCGGTGGCTGTTTCTGGGCGAAAGCGCGGTGACCGGGCTCATCGGATCGCTCGCCGGCCTGGCGGCCGGCCTGTTGATCGCCCAGGGGATCGCGGCGTCAATCGGAACCTTCATCACCGACATCTACGGCGTCGCGCAGCGGACCGACGAAGTCGCCCGCAACCCGTGGCTGCTGTCGGCCGCGCTGGCCATCGGCGTGCTGACCAGTCTCGTTGCGGCCGCCATTCCCGCCCGCCGCGCCGCGCGCGTCGACCCCATCCAGGCGCTGCAGAAAGGCAAGTACCAGATCCTGTCAACGGGCGAGAGCACCGCCCGTGGACTGCTGGCGATGGTGCTCGGTGGGATCTCGCTCGTCTGTCTCACGGTCGTCGACTCGCGCCGGATCTTCTATGTCGGCTTTGCGCTCGCGATCG
>JBPYEE010000768.1:0-5325 GCA_051985095.1 Vicinamibacterales bacterium
CTTCTTCGTGATGACCCGGACCCTCTTCAAGACGTCGGTCGAGGTCGCGGAGAGCGAGGCCTACCGGCGTGTCGCGAAGGGGCTCAGAAATCCGCGACGCATTCGGGACGCTCAGCTACGCATCGCGTTCCTGACGTTATCGATTGTGCTGTCCTACCCGCTCTGGCTCGCGTACATCACCTTGCATTTGACTTTCGTCCTGCTGACCGAAGTGCTCATCATCCTGACTACAGTGGTCTTGTACGTTCTGGCCTGCGATCCACTGCCCCCATGCGCCGGCAAGGTCACAGAGTGGCTCCGGGGCATGACATCGGTGCAGGCACAGAACGCGGACGCGTCGACGCCGTCGCCCCACGGGCACCCACTGGCCCGCGCGGCTGCCGCCTGAGGTTACAGTCGTTCCGGCATCGGGCCCCTTTCACCGGAATTGGAGAGGCACGTAAAAATCGCGGCCGAACGGTGGGACGTACTGAACCCCAATTCGCTGATACACCGCCGGTGGGATACCGATATCGGCAAGATACAGGTCGCCGCTTACGTGGGGACGTAATCCCTTCTTTGGCAGCGCCAGTGTCATCGTCCATCGCGCGCTGACGAAGACACCCGGCGTCGCGCCGCTCGTCGCATCCATGCCAGAGGGAATGTCCAGGGCGAGCACTTGCGCCGCGGATGTCGTCCATTCGATAAGCTCAGCCACGTGACCGCTCGGAGCCGCCTGGAGTCCGTAACCGATCAGGGCGTCGAGTACCAGGTCAGGATGTTCATCCTGGATACGATCGAAGGGAATCTCCTGCGCCGAGGTCGACTTGAGAATCGTGTACTGAAACGCCGGCACGCCCCGCAATTTCGAAGGGTCCGCCAGACAGAGCGTCACGCTCGCGTTGCGATTCGCAAGATGCCGCGCTGCGCACATGCCCCCGCCACCGTTTCCACCGCTCCCGGACAGGACAAGAACCTTTGCGTGCTGCCATCGGTCGCCTAGCAGGTCCATGGCAAGACTGGCCAGATTCCGTCCCGCGTTTTCCATCATCTGGAAAAGGTTCGGGCCGGTTTCTTCCATGGCGATTCGATCGACTTCGCGCATCTGGGCGGCGTCGACCGCAGGCACCTCGACTCCGCGCGCCGTGACAAACCTGGCGCGGGGATTGATCGTCTCGACGGTGTGTGAGCTCATGGTTCAGCACGCGCCATCATGTAACACTCGGGGTCACTTATCAGCACGTCGTGGCCGGACGCCCACGTTCACGGCTGACCGGAGCGTCCGTCCATCGACACGTCTTCATTCCATGATCAATCTTCTTATGTCACAAGCGTGTAGGCGCAGTCAGAATCTGCACAAACAGCCAATCGTTATCTCTATACCCTCAACTGCAGCGCGATTCTGCCAAGAATATGACACCCGCGCGCGCAAGCATGTCTTCACATCCGACCCTGTGAGATTGTTCCAAGCTCATCCCCACGCATGGCGATCAAGCCAACAGCGTCGTCGATGGTTGTCCACCGACGGCCGGCCTGTCAGCCGAAGACCGGGGTGCTATACACCACATCCGCCACTGCCGCATCCTGTCCTTCCGCTTGTCCGACTTAGAGCCAGCAGCCGTTGTGAATCTGGACGTTTCCGACGACGGTCATCCACGCGACCCAGCACCATGTGCTCGCCGTGTGTCGGGCTTGCGGTCATCGAGTCCAGCGGAAATACCGGTCCAGCCACCATTTGAGACGCGGCGTCAGCTGCGTCCGCCGATACGCATCGCCGATCATGCGTAGCGCTTCGGTCTGCGTCGGATAGGGATGAATCGTGAGCGAGAAATCGGTGAGTGTCGCGCCGCGCCTGAGCGCGAACGTCGGTTCGGCGATCATCTCTCCGGCATGCGCCGCGACGATCGTGCAGCCGAGCAGGCGACCGCGCTCGTGATGGACGCGCACGAACCCGTCCCGCTCGTCGTCGACGATCGCGCGATCGACATCGCTGAGTGGGATGGTGATCGTGTCGACGCGGAGACCCTGATCACGCGCTTCAGCCTCGTACGCGCCGACATGCGCCACCTCCGGGTCCGTATAGGTGCACCAGGGGATGACAATCGACGAGAATCGGCGACGGCCGTAGAACAACGCGTTCTGAATGGCGACGCGCGCCATTGCGTCGGCGGCGTGCGTGAAGTTGAAGCGCGAGCAGACGTCGCCTGCTGCGTAGATGCGACTGTTCGTCGTCTGAAGGCGATCGTTGACGACGATGCCGGCCGTCGAGGTCACAACACGGGCCGCTTCGAGCCCAAGTCCGTCGATGTTTGGCGCCCGACCCGCCGCGACGAGGATGCGATCGCCGACTATGCGGGCGACGCCGCCTGGCAGCTCGTGCGACAGCGTGATGTGCTCACCTTCGGTTGTAGCCTCGAGCAATTTCACGCACAGGTGGAATGCGACACCATCGTCGGACAAGCGATGATGCACGATCGCAGCCGCGTCCGGATCCTCGTTCGGCAGCACACGCGGTGCGATATCGAACACGGTGACCACCGACCCGAGACGCGCAAAGGCCTGGGCCAGCTCGCAGCCGATTGGACCGGCGCCGATGACGAGCAGCCGCCATGGAAGCTCCGTCAGCCAGAAGACCGTTTCGCTCGTCAGATACGGAATCTGTTCGAGTCCTGGCACTGGTGGTGCGGTCGGCCGTCCGCCGGTCGCGATGATCGCGCGGTTGAATGTCAACGTTCGGCTATCGACTTCAATCGTCCGGTCGCTCGAAAACCGGCCGTTTCCGAAAAAGACATCGACGCCGGCTCGCTGCAGGCGCTGAGCGGAGTCGTGTCCGCTGATCTCCGCTCGCCGCTCTCGCATCCGGCGCATGATCGTCGTGAAGTCCGCTTCGACCGAACCCACCCGCACTCCGAGTCCGGCGACGCGGCGGAGCTCGCCGATCGCGCGTGCCGACCGCAGCACTGCCTTGGAGGGCACGCAGCCTGTGTTCAAACAATCCCCGCCGAGCAGGCCGCGCTCGACGAGGGCGACCCGCGCGCCTAGCCCGGCTGCACCAATCGCGCTGACCAAGCCCGCCGTGCCGCCGCCGATCACGACCAAATCGTAGACGCCGCGCGATGGCGGATTGACCCAGCCGTCTGGATGGACAGCGGCAAGGAGCGCCCGATTCGCGCTGTCGAGCGGCTCGATCAGGGACTTGTGGATCGCTGAACTGGCGCGTGTGTGCAAGTCGGCCACCGGCGAACCAAATGATCAAGCAATCTTAATTCCGTTCTCGGCACAAGAGCGTGAAGTGTGGCTCACCGGAACGCGAACGCCACAAATCGGAACGGCGCCGGCGTAAGTGTCTTGGCGTACGGAGTTGGAAGGCTTCAGCTGCGCCGTTGGCGATCACCGGCCGCTACAGGGCCTGCGCGTTACGGCGTCCCAGAGAAGCGCACGAGGAGAATGAAAGGGAACGTCAGGATCTATCGAGATCGAAACACGACCGAACTATGCGTTTAGGCTCGCGTGACGCGACCGAAGTCGTCCGTGGCGGACTTGGAAGCGAGTGGGGGGCGCGCAACTATCGCCCGGTTGCCGAGGTGACCGGTGCAGACTTCAGGAATCGTCCCGCGGAGAGTTGGCTGTCGACAACTCGCGCGTCGGCGGAACCCTTCATCGGCCGGCCGGCATACACTGACTCCCGCGCGCCGGCTGCATTAACGAGACACATCGGAACCATCTCGCGACCGATCGGCACGCGGAACACGCACGCGGCTAACCGGTCGTGACCGTTATCGGTCGCGAGCTCGGCGGCGTTCATGAAGTGATGTGAGACAACGCAGAAGGTGTCGAGTCTTGCCTTCCGCCGAACGAAGTCCCACGCGAGACGCATTTCGTTTGTTCCAAGGTCACGAAGGCGCTTGATCGCCCATCGACGCAGCGGTCCGAGAACCCAGTGCGGATGCTGCAGGACGACGCCGGCAGCCCTGCACACACGATCGAGGGCTGAGTCGTCCCGGAAATTGAGGCCTCCAAGGCCCTGCTCAAAGAATTCGCGCATCATCCGGAGATCGATCGGATGGGCATCACGAACGATCGGCATAAGGCGAGGTGGGCTCCCCGACCGCTGGTACACCGTAAAGAGCTCAATACGGGTGCAATCGGGATGGCCGAAAAGCACTGAACGCGATTTCCGTCGGGCCCCACCGTAGCGTGACAACGCTTCGTCGATTCGCGCCCACAGCTCCGCAACTGTCACGGTACAAAGCGGAGACTGCGTGCGCCCGACCTGCGCGACCGGTTGAAACGACAGCATGCCAAACACATCACGGTTTCTGAGGCACCAGTCGACAACAGGCGGCACATCAGCCAGATTCTCGCTCGTGATCGTCATCGTCGTCGCAGCGCGGAGTGGCCGGCCGGTGCTTCTTCTGGCCTTGCGGATCATGTCCGCGAACTCGTCGCGCAACGGCTCTAATCCGATTTCGCTCGTCGGGTGCTTGAAGTCGAGGCGGCCACGCTGCGTCGTATCGACATGAATGGAGACTTCAGTCAGCCCGCCTTCGGTCATCAGTCTCTCGAGCACTCCGGGACAGCGGCGAAAGGTGTCGCCGTGCGTCATCAGCATCGATATGAGACCGAGGCGGCGCGCATATCGGAGAATCGCGACGAGGTCGGCGACAGGCCTGAGTGTCACCTCGCCGTCCGTGATCTGCACGTTGCCCTTGGGCCCGAGCCACGCTCTGAGGTCGTCGAGCTGACGGAAGATTACGTCGAGCGATTCAGGCGGGACCTGATTTGCGTTCGCGCCGAGATAGCAGGCGGTACAGGAGAAATCGCAGCGTGGCTGAACGCCAATCGTCGCGCCACACCCCGTGGCCTGCTGTCCGAGGCCCTGGCCGAGCGTGCGCCACCGCGGGTCGAGCGCTTCCCAGCGGGCGCGCATCAGCCACTGCTTCTCATTGGGGACCGGCTCCCGCAGGAGGCGCAGCGCGCGAAGGACGCGAACGATCGATTGATGCGGTGAGACCGCAACGATTGTCCGAGCCATGCGACATTATCGGCTATCCGTACATCGACGCGAACGCCGCGCGGCGTAACCAGCAGCGGCCGCCGGTCGGGCTTCACTCGCAGCCCAGGTACAACGCCAACTGTTTTCGCAGGATGAGGTCTTCCCGGCAAATTGAGCACGTGACCGCTTTTGTCGCTGACATCAGCGGCCCAGATCAAGAGCGACTCGAAGGCTACGTCGAACCAGAATATGAGCACGTTCGCACGTGGCGTGACGGATCGTCGGCGGGATGTATCATGCGCGGGACGGCGCTGCGCCGCTCGTCGGCCGACGGCATCCGTCCAGCATCG
>JBPYEE010000769.1:0-4775 GCA_051985095.1 Vicinamibacterales bacterium
TGTCGGTAATATCGCGGCCGCCTTGGAAGATCGCTTTCAACATCCACCCGTCGGGCAGCACCGCACGCAGCCGCGCCGGGCCGAACAGTCGGGTGACCGTGAAGGTCCAGGTGTCGGTGACTCGACCGCTGTCGGGATTTCCAGCGACCTTTCTCGGTTGGGCGTTCCCGGTCTCCGGACGACCGACGATGCGCATGTGATCCGGCCGGAATGCCGGGGTGGTACCGTCCGCCGTGCTCACGCGACCTGACACCGACCAACCGGCCGACGTCGTCACGATCACATCTTCGCGTCCGACGCCATTGACGTCGACGGTGGTCGCACCGTCTTCGTTGCCGCCCGGACGGCCGGCGTGGACGTTGAGCTTGTACTCCCCTGGCGGCAAGTTCTTGACGGTAAAGGTTCCGTCAGCGGCAATGAGCGGACCGCCGCCGACATCGAACCAGTTCGGTCCCGTCGGACCGCGGAATTCCTGGGTAATGTAGACGGTCTCGCCACCAAGCGGCTGGCCGTGCGAATCAAGCGCGTGGCCCGACACATTGGCCGCGCGGCTCGGAATCATGGACACATCCACATCGGTTTTCCGCTCGCCGATGCCGACGCCGACCCGACGCGCCTCTTCGACGTGGTTCGTGCTTGGATAAAAAGTCGGCGCGTACGCCACGACATGCTCCACGCGGTTCTCGGTTACCGGCCACGTCTCACGGACCGTCGCCATCACGACGTAGCTGCCCGGCATCACGCCGAGTACGCGATAGCGGCCGGCATCGTCCGCGCCTGTGCTGGCAATTGGGACCAGCCGACGTTGCCCCTCGAAGTAGACCGATTGCAGGACGAAGACGCGCGCGCCGGCGATCGGGTCGCCGGTTTCGTCGAGGACACGACCCGCCATCACGCTCATCCGCGGAAGGCTGAAGTCCAGACCGTCAAGCACCTGATCGTCAAGGACGGTCAGTGGCCTGCTTGGCTCAAGTGGGCGCCGTTGTCCGTACGCCACGGGAAGATATCCGCTTCGAAAGACGCGCAGGACATAGTGGCCGCCGGTCAATTCACCGATGTCGTATCGGCCGGTCGCATCACTGGTCGCCGCGTGGCTGACACCGTCGGTATCCAGTGCCTCGGCGACGACCCGCGCGCGCCGCAACGGTCGTGCAGTCTCAGCGTCGACGATCCGGCCGCGGATCGCCGCGGTGCCGATCGGCTTCGGCGGCGTGATGGGCTGGGCGTCCGCGATCACGGCGACGCTCCCGATCGCAACGGTCAACGCCAGGGCTCGAGATGTCGCGGTCATCGCGAGATGGTCACGACGGTCAGGGATCGGGTCTGAACGCCGTCGACAAGCAAGATCTTCTCCGCGTAGGGCACCAACGCCCGCACCACGTCGGGATCGTTCAGTGCGCCATCTTCGAGGTAATCGACGGCGGCGAGAAAGTAGTCGCCTGGTGGCAGGTCTTTGATCTCATACCGCCCGTGTTGATCGGGCCGAGTCGATCGCACGTGTCGCGAGGTCTCGAACCATTTCGTCGAGTCGGCGGCGAAAAGGACGACCGTGCCGTCCCCGACTGGTTCTCCTGCGTCGCTCATGACCTGCCCGGTGATATTCGCGACTCGGTTGCTCACGATCAACTGGACACCTGAGAGACTGCCGCCGCTCGGTCCGGTGATGGGCGCATCGGCGATGTCACGGCTCTCGTAGCGCGCTTCCTGCACGAACCAACCGGGCGGCAGGACGACGCGCAACCGAGCTGGGCCGCCGACGAGGCCGGAGACACTGAAGTTCCAGTCGTTGTCGAGCCGTTGATTGTATTCGGGGCTGCCGGCGACCATCATCCCCCTCACGCCCGTGAGCGGTCGAGCGCCGATGGTAAGGCGATCGCGTGGGAACGGGGGCAGCTGGCCGTCGCTGGTCCGCACGGACCCACTCAGGCTCCAGCCGGGCGAAGCCGTCAGCGCAATGGCCTCGACATCCATTCCGTCAACTTCCACTGGGACGCTCGCCCCTTCGGGCCGGTCGGCGTCTGGTGACGGCGCCCCCATCAACGTGTAGTGACCGGGCGCGACGTTTCGCAGTGTGAACGAGCCATCCGCGTTGACCGGCGTGCCGCCGAAACCGCTCGTGATATCGCCAATTTCTTGGGCGAGTGCGACAAACTGGAGGGGACGACCGCGCGAGTCGAACGCCGTTCCAGAAATACTGGCCGCCCGGCCCGCCGTAAGTGAAAAGTCGGTATTGATGACGTCTTGTCCGAGTTTGACCGTCACGGCCTGCGCATCCGATGTCGACGTCGTGCCCGGGAAATAGGTGGGGGCGTAGGCCATCGTGACTGACTTGCCGTCGTCATCGCGCGTCCACGATTCGCGCGTCCACGCCAGGACTCGATACGTGCCCGGATTCAGCCCCGAGATCCGGTAGTCGCCGGCGTCGTCGGTGGTCAGGAAGGGCCCACTCGCCACCGCGGTAATCCATTGGCGGCGGCCGTCAAGGTACGCGGACCGCATCACCCAGACATTTGTTCCAACCACCGGATCACCGTTTTCGTCCGTGATCCGTCCGCTGATCGCGGCAGCGGGTGGCAGCGCGAAGTCGATCCGATCGAGTTGCTGATTGGATTCGAGTTCCAGTGGGATCGCCTGTTCGAGGGGACGACGTTGACCGAAGCGCAACGGCAGATACCCGTTGCGTGAGACGGACAGCGTGTACCGAGCGGCCGGCAGGTCGTTGATCTCGTACCGGCCGTCGCCGTTCGTACTCGTCAGGCGGCCATCAGGCCCGAGCGCTGGTGCCGAGAGCGTGATCCGCGCGCGACTCAGCGGCTTGCCCGTGTCGAGGGCCACGATACGTCCGTGGATGGAGCCGGTGCCGGTCTGCACAACCGGACGCGCCGAGCTGTCACGCGAAGATTGGGCGATAACATTCGACGCGGACACGAGCACGAAGACGGACGCGACTGCGACGGCCGAGGCCATCTCAAGCATCTTCGCAAGACATCTTGCACTCACCTGTTTCGCCGTGCAACGTCGTCCACGGCGGCAAAGCGCGTCGGGAGTCGATTTAAGGTACGGCGCCTGCAGGAGCCGTCCGCCGCGAGCTCGCGAGTCCGCCGTCGCCGATCCTCGCTAGTAACGACGGGTGTCGGGCCAACACGGCGGCCGCCAATGTGCCTGATGCATCGTCACCTCATCCACCGACGCCAAAACGCGAGCGGCTGCCGTCTAAACGGACGGCAGGGTTCGATAACTACTGTGAGGAGGAAGAAACGATGAGGGCCAGTATCCTCGCCGCGCTCATTCTTGGTCTTGTAACCGTCCAGACAGATCGCGGGCTGGCGCAGGCGCAGGCTACCCCATCCGAGTTGGCCGACGACGCACTGGCTGTCGACCTGTGGCACATTGCCGCCACGACTCAAGCACGAATTGGGTTTGAATCCGTTGAGTTTCTGCGACAGCATTTTTCGCTGAAGGATGTTCCCACGTTTCCTGTCTCGTCACGAGACGAAGCGCTGAACGCTGCGATGGCCGCGAATCCCCGCTATGAATGGCGGGCTATCGGTGATGTCGTTGTCGTCCGTCCGAAGGGCGCATGGAGCAACGCGAGCAATCCACTGAATCGACAGGTCCACAATCTGCAGGTTGAAAATGCAACGGAGTCTGGCGCACTCGCGGGGCTGCGGGCTTTGATCTATACCGACCGATTTGATGCACTCCCGAATTCGGGCAAACCAGTGGCGTTTGACGTTCAATCGGGAACAATCCTCGATGCGTTTAACAAATTGATCCAATCGGCCGACGATGTCTTGTGGCATGCCGCCTATCGACCGAATGCACAGGCCGGTCAGCGTTCCCCGAACCATGACCTCCAGTTGCAACTTTGGGACGCGACCGTTCAACGTGCCGGTTCCCTGAGTTATCAACCGCGTACGGGCACCATCAAGTAGGAGAAGTGAAACTCCAAAGTAGCCGTTTCGTTCGGCATCCCCGGTTCCCTGGCGTAGAGACGCCCGACGGCGTCGGTGATTTTGGGTTGGCTCGTTTCCGTTCGGGAATACCACCAGACAAGATCGCCAGCCGGTCTGGATCGCCGACCGGCAATGGCCGGAGTAAAAGGCTGTTCACAATCGAGAAGATCGCCGTGTTTGCTCCGATGCCGAGCGCCAATGACAGGATGGCGATAGCACTGACAATGGCGTGCCACGGCACCGTCCGCGGCGTAATAGACGTTCTCAGGTAAAACACGGTACCCAGCGCAAGGAGGACCAGCACTCCCGGTAGCGCGGCGCTCCGCACAGCGTGGGCGGGTCGCGCCCAGTCCGCCGTCGCCAAGAAGGTCATTCCCATGGGCAGCAGCGCCGCGATGGCGAACTGAAAAATGTGGGCGGCCGTGCCCTCGTCGCTTTCAGGCGGCGGTACGTGCCCGTTTAGCATCCCGAACCACAAAGGAACCACCACCGACAACGCTATCGCCGACAGGACGAGCAGGCCAACACCGCTCAGCCGATCGACTTTCATTCTCTGCGTTAGGTCCATGTTGAACCTCTCAACGGGCTGGCGCCTTCGCTGTCGCAATGGCCGTATCGCCGAGCACTTGCACGATGTCACGACAGCCCTTCCTCCATGCGAACGACTTCGCGTCGTCTGCACCATGCTTCAAGGCCGGATTATGCGCGAGCACGACACGCAGGAGCCGAGCGTGGGCGTCGCAGCCGACCCACTCCGCGGCGGGATAGCCGCTCACCCATATCACGACTTTCCGGCGCGCGTCTCCCTGCAGGGACGCT
>JBPYEE010000770.1:0-7253 GCA_051985095.1 Vicinamibacterales bacterium
CGTCACCGACGACGTCATCGTCCGCGACGATAAAGGCAATTTCGTCCCGGACCTGAAGAAGGACGACTTTGAAATCCTCGAGGACGGCGTCAAGCAGGATATCGCCTCCATGACGGTCGTCACGGGCGGACGCGTCACCAACGTTCTGGCGCCGCCGCCTCCGCCACCGCCGGAGGGGATCATTCTGCCGCCGACCAAGCCGAAGAACGACGCCTCGGGACGCATCTTTCTGTTCTTCGTCGACGATCTGCATTTGGAGTTTCACAACACCGGGCGCCTTCGCGAGCTGTTCAAGAAGATTTCGAAAGAGCTCGTGCACGACGGCGACATGTTCGGCATCGTGTCGAGCGGCCCGTCGTCGATCGCCATCGACATGACCTACGACCGCAACCGCCTCGACGAGGCGATCAAGAAGATGACCGGCAACGAGCTCTCGCCGACCGACATCATTCAGGGTCCGTCAGGGGCGGAGGGACCGAGCGAGGTTCGGTACCGTGCGCACGTGGCGTTTTCGACGGTCAACGACGTGCTGACCGAGCTTGAAAAGGTCCACAACCGCCGCAAGGCGCTCGTCTACGTGAGCGACGGCTACGATTTCAATCCATACCAGGATTCGCGCCTGGGCAATATGGATCCCAATTCGCCGTTCCAGCAGAACACGTTCCAGCAGACGCAGAACCAGATGAACGCGCAGAACGCCGCGAGCAACGGAACGACCGCCAGCCCCGATCCCATGATGCAGCAGCAACAGCAGAACGAGGAATTTGCGGACGCCGATCTGGCCCGCGAGCTCGGCGAGTTGACCCGGACGGCGAACCGCGCGAACGTGACGATGTACACGATTGACCCGCGCGGGCTGGTGGGGATGGGCGACATCGCCGAGAACGTCGACCCGCAGCAGTGGAACGAGTTCGTGCGCAAAACCCAGGACAGTCTGCGCGTCATCGCCGAAGAGACCGGCGGCGTGGCCGTGGTCAATCAGAACGACTTCAGCAAGGCGTTGAAGCGCATTGACGCGGAGACGAGCGACTACTACGTCCTCGGGTACTACTCGAAGAATCCGGATCCGACGCACCGCCGCCGCCAGATCACTGTCAAGGTGAACCGGCCCAACGTCCAGATTTGGTCGCGGAAGGAGTACGTGATCAAGCCACCAGGCGGACCGACGACCACGAAGAAGGACAAGAAGTAGGCGGTTACGCCTTCGCGGCGTGGACCGGCTTCAGCCGCTCGACCTTCAGCTGCCTCATCCGAGTCGCGGCCCGAGTCCGGGCCACGGCTTCCTTCAGGTATGTCGCGTCGATATCGGACCCGACAAAGCTCAAACCGAGGCGCGCGCACGCGACGGCGGTACTGCCGAGGCCGGTGAACGGGTCCATCGCGACTTCGATTCTCTTCACACCGTGCAGCCGCAGGCACTGCTCGGGCAGCTGCGACGGGAACGTCGCCGGGTGGGGCCGGTCGCGATCGCGACGCTGAATCGTTTCGTACGGGATGAACCAGGTGTTGCCGCGGCACCGGATGCCGTCGACGGCCGCGTGCCAGCGCCCGATGTTCGATTGATCCTGATAGGGGACACCGAGCGCCAGACGGTCGAGCTCGGTTGACCCGTTCGGCGTCAGGTGAAACACGAACTCGTGGCAATCGTTGAGGAAGCGGTCGCTGTTAATCGGCTTGTAGTGGCCGACGGCCAGCATCGCCTTGTCGATGTAAATCGACTTCACCCAGTGAATGATGTTCTGCAGACGCAGGTGCGACCGGGCCGCCTGGGCGACGTCGAGCGCGGTCCACGGATCGGTTGGCTTCGCGCCGACGTTCAGGAACAGCGAGCCGTCGGGCCGGAGGGCCCGCGCAGCGGCGCCGATCCACGTGTCCGTCCACTCGAGGTAGTCGGCTCGCGACATCGTGTCGGCGTACTCGTTGTACTGGATGCCGAGGTTGTACGGCGGAGACGTGATGATGACGTCGACGCTCCGCGGCGGCAGTTGTCGGAACACGTCGAGACAGTCAGCCTGGTAGAAGCGGGCCTCGCCGGTCCCAATCCGTACGCGGTCGAACGGCTTTAGAACAATGGACACGTCCTGTTTTTCGGTACGGAGGGTCGCGATCTGTAGCGGTGGTCGTGTTGGGCGGGCCGGACCTGTGGCCCTCAGGTCACCGTTCCCTGATTAGGACGCTTTAGTCGCCAAAGCAATCGCACTGACGGAGGCGTGGCGTTCGGCGGAGAGGGTGTGATTCCGGCGGTGACCGTGGCTCCCGCAGGCCGCGCCCTTTTCCTCGACGTACGTCAGCTCGCGGCTCGTCGCTACCTCGCGATAGCGGCCCACCACGCACCCGCACGCGAGTGTCGTGAAGCCAAGCAACCGAACCAGACTCATGACCACCTCCGCTCGTCGTTGAGCAAGATGTGTACCGCGCGTTTTTCTTAACAGTGCCTGCGAACGCGCCGAGATCGCGTGACCGACGTCCGGAAGTTTGGAGATCGAAACGCTATCGTGGATTTGTGCCGAGCGCGGCACGCGCCTCGGCGAGCCCGGCGCGAGCCGTCGGCAGCTGTGGATCGATCGTGAGCGCCTCGGCAAAATACTCGACCGCTCCCGCCGGATTGCCCGTGCGCGATCGGAACAGGCCCGCGTTGACGTACGCCGACGGATCGCGGGGGTTCGCGCGAATGGACGCATCAAAGGCCGCCCGCGCGCAGTCGCTCTGACCGACGGTCGCGCACGCCGCGCCGAGCAGGTTCTGGGCACGCGCGTGATCCGGGTGACTGTCCACCACGTGACGTACCGCGCGAAGAGCGTCGTTTGTTTGGCCACCGAGAAAGAGCGCCGTCGCCCGGTAGTAGTCGGCGTCCGGGCGATCGGGGAAGCGTCTGGCAAAAGCCTCCGCAAACTCCATGAGCCGTTTGCCGTCGCCGGCATCGGCGAGGACCGACGCCAGCTGTTCGGCCGCTCGCGGATCGTCCGGGGTCAGCCTCAGCGCAGCTTCGGCAACAGTCGTCGCCCCCTGGAAATCACCGCCGGCTGCGAGCAGCCGTGAGAGTTCCAGCCTGACGGGCGCGTTGTCCGGCTCCCGCGCGGCGACCGCTCGCAGCCAGTCCCTCGCTTGCGCCGGCTGGCGACTGCCGGCCGCGGCGTCGGACAGACCCCTGAGCGCGGCAATATCGCGGCTGTTGAAGCCGAGCGCGCGTTCAAAGGCGCCGTACGCGGCGGGGTAGGCGTCGGTCCTGAGCAGCATCGTGCCCAGCGCCGTCCAGGCCTCATCGCGGGCAGCCCCGACCGCCTGTCGGACCGCCGGCGGCAGCGACGGATTCAGCCGGTGGATCGCCTGGGCGTTGTCCGCGTCACTTCGCCCATAGATCGCGCGCGGCGCCGAATACTCGAGCAGCGTCCGGTCGTCGTCCTGAATGGGCGCATCACCGCCAAACACCGCCAGCTCGTGGGGACCGCCGGCGTAGAGCGACAACACGTCGAACGCGGCAGTGCCCGTGGCGGCGCCGAGCGATGCGAGCATCGACGCGGTCCTGCCTTTGCCACAACCGGCGTCGATGCCTCCCAATCGGGAGACCACATCCCCGTCACGGGCGCCGATCAGCAGGACGTCACCGCCGCCGACGAGCCAGATGGTCCCGTTCGGGAACACCGATGCAAACGTCCGCACGATGGACTGCAGATCCCGCCGGCTGATGTCGTAGGTATGCGCCCACTGACAGAGCAGCCCGCCGGCGTTCAGCCGTGCGCGCGCCGTTTCGAAGAATTCGCGGGTAAAGAGCGTGGCGACCCCCGCCATCCAGGGATTCGACGGTTCGGAAATGATCACGTCGTATGAGCGCCGGCTGAGCAAGAGATGCGAGCGGCCATCGGCCACCACGAGGCGCACGGCCGGGTTGCTCAGCACGCGCTCGTTCTCGCGGTCGAAGAAATGCGACGCCTCCACGACCTCGGGCGAAATCTCGATGACGTCTTCATGCGAGGCGGTGCCGGGCGCGAGCGCCGAAGCCGCCGTGACGCCGCTGCCGAGCCCGATGACGCAGATGTCCCGGGCGCTTCCGTGAATCAACACCGGCAGGAGGCCGAGCAGTCTTTGCGTCAGCATGTCGCCGCCGTCCGAGGCATCGACCTTGCCGTCGATCGCGAGCGACCGGATGCCCGTCAGACGCCGCACGCTCACCGTGCCGGCCGCGCCCTCTTTGTAATAGTCGAGCGTGCCGGCGCGAAGCACCGTATCGAGCTCGGTTCCATTCAGATACGGGGCGTACTTGTAGGCGCCGCTGGCCAGCAGCGCGTGGTCCCACGCCGGCAGCGCGAGGATGACCGCGAGCGGCACGAGGCTCATCATGACCGGCACCGTTCGGCGCTGAACGGCGAGAAACATCAACGCCGTCAGCGAGGTGGCGACCGCCGCCGCCTCGACCGTCAGGCGCAGGCCGAGCCAGGGGATCAACACAAAGCCGCCGGCGAGTGCCCCGGCAATCGCGCCCGTCGTATTCGCCGCATAGACGCGCGCCGAATCGCGGCTGATCGCATCGCCCGAGGGCGCGGCGAGCGCCAGCGCAAGGGGAAACGTCGCCCCGAGCGCGATGGTCATCGGCAGCAGCAGGAGCGTGACCGAGAGCGCCTGCACGATCACGATCCGGGCGAACACGACCGACGGATCGGCAACCTGGGCGGCGGTGATCAGCGGGAGCCGCAACGCGGCGTATGAAGCCGCGGCGCAACTGCCCACCGAACTTGCCAGCAGCATGGCGGCAAGCCACATCGCCAGGTGGGTTGACCGTCGCGCGAGGCGCGAGCCGATCGCCGACCCGATCGCCAGTCCCGTCACAAACGCCGACGCCATCGTCGCAAACGCGTAGGTTGTCGGCCCGATGATCATCGCCAGCAGGCGCGTCCAGGCGACCTCATAGACGAGCGCCGCGAAGCCGGAGACCGCCACCGCCGTCCATGCAAAGCCAGGCGAGCGGAGCTGGCGCGGTCGCGGCCGAAGCGCGGGGTCGCGGGCGGGGCGGCGCCGGGCGTCGCGCGGCGGGATGGGCTCACGGTCGGGTTCAGCGGTGGTCGCGAGCCATACCGCGCCAGCCGCCGCCACGGCATTGAGCGCGACGCCGATCCAGGTCGTTCCGCGCAGACCCAGCGCCGGAATCAACCAGAATCCGGCGGAAAGCGCGCCGGCGGCGGCGCCCGCGGTGTTGGCGGCATACAGCAGGCCGGCGTCAGCGGGCGTCCGCGCAAACCAGCCGACGGCGATCGGAAACGTCGCGCCCATGGCCGCGGCTGGCGCGCCGAGCAGGACGAGACTGATGACGAGCCGCGTCAGGCCAAACCCCAGCGGGCCACTGCCGTCCGCGTACGCCCACGCCAACGACGGGACCGCCGCGCGAAGCGCGAAGGGGAGAGCCAGGGCCCAGATCGCGATGCCGATTTCGAGTCCGCTGTACCAGTACAGGCCGCGGCGCTCCGCCGCTCCGGCGATCCACGCGCCGACTGCCAGGCCGCCCATGAAGGCTGCCAGCACCGTGCTGGCCGCGGCGACCGTATGTCCGAGCTGCAGGCTGAAGAGACGGGTCCAGGTGACTTCGTAGACCAGGGCCGCCGCGCCCGAGGCTGCGTACAGCCCGAGAAACCACCAACGTCGGAATCCCATGGAATCCGGGGAGTGTACCAAAAAGAAACGAGCCGGCGCCCGAAGGCGCCGGCTCGACAAGGACCGAGGGCCGGCTGGTCGAACTACTCAGAAGTCGTACTTGAACCCGAGCTTGAACACGCGCGGAGCTACGATCTCCTGGACCCGACTGAAGTACGACGTATTCAGCATCGCTGCCTGGAACGCGGCCTGGCTGGCGAAGCTCTGCGTGAGTGAGCCGTAATTGTTCTGCCCGGCGCTCGAGTTCAACGCATTGTGAATCTCGGCAACGATCGCGACCCGGTGGGTGCTGGCGATTTTGAACGCCTTATCGGCGCGCAAGGAGAGAAGGCTCAACGTATCCTGGCGAAAGGTGCCGCGCGGATCGACCGCGAGGGCATGCGACCCTTGCGCAAATGAAACGTTCAATGTCCGGTCGTACGGCAGCCCGCTGAGCGCCTGATAGTTCGCGCCGAGGGTGATGCCCAACGGGGCCTGGTAGCTGCCCAGCAGTTTGAACGCATGCGGCTGATCGTTGGAGCCGCGCCCCTGTCCCGGACCCTGGCCCAGATCGATCAGGTTGTTGGGGTTGGTGAAGTCGAACACATTTCGCACCGTCGTGCTGTTGGTATTGATGCCGGGTTGCACGCCGTCGAGCCGCGAGTAAACGTACGACCCCTGCAACTGCCAGCGGTTCGACATCCGCTTGACGACGGAGATCTCGAGCGCCTTGTATCGATCGACGCAGTCAATCGACACGTTGTTGCCGCAATTGGTGTGATAGAACGTGTCCTTGCCGACGTACTGCGGCAGCACATTGTAGAAGGTCATCGTGCGGTCGTCAGCCGTGCCCAGAATGTTGTCCGGGCCCGGATCGGTCACGACTTTCGACGGCGCGTAGACGGTCGACGCCACCGTGTTGCAGGGCAATCCGTAGCAGTCCTGATCGGTCGTCATGTCGCGGAACCACCGCTGGATCCAGTCGACATTGAACGACCAGTTCGGCGCCAACTCGCGCTGGAACGCAAACATGATCTCGTCGTCCTTGGGATCGCGGAGGTTCGGATCGATGGTGTTCGCCTTTGGCACGAACTGGCTCTGCAGCGCACCCAGGACCGGCAGCCCGTTGGGCGTGAACGCTCCGTTCCACGCGTACGTCGCCACGCCGCTCGTGTTGATGCCGTTGCCGTTGATCGAGCCGTACTCGCTGGTGTACATCACCTCAAAGTAGCGGCTATAGCTGGCCTTGGCGACGTTCTTTCCATCCTCCGTGAGCTTCACGACGACGCCTGTGCGCGGCGCGAGCGTATTCCACGCGTACGGCGTCTTGATCTGGGGGAACGACTGGTTGCAGGCCGAACATGCGGCACCCCATTCTGCGCCGCCGTTGCCCTGGGCGGGAATGGTCCCGTCGTAATACGACCAGCGCACGCCGAGGTTGACGGTGATGCGGTTGTAGGTCGCCCGATCCTGGACGAAGGCCGCGAAATTCCGCATTTTCGTCAGCTGCGTCAGCGGCGTGTTATAGAGAAAGACCTGCGAGGGCACGCAACCGGTCTTCACGGTCGGGCTGCAGCTGCCACCAGGCCCCGTATACCGCAGCCGTACGTCGTCGAAGATGTTGAAGTGGT
>JBPYEE010000771.1:0-14366 GCA_051985095.1 Vicinamibacterales bacterium
GGGGGCGGCGGCGCGGGTGCGGCCGGCGGTGGGGGCGGCGGCGGCGCCGGCGTCTGCGGAGCAACCTTCTTGTGGCAGCCGGCGGCAAACGCCGCCGTGACGAGGCACAGAGCCAGCAGCGAAACGAATTGGCGAACGCGAGTCATGGATTGCTCCTGTTTGGCGACGCAGCTTACAGACTTGCTGTACGCGGTGTCAATTAACCGGCCGGCCGCGGCGGAAACGCTACAATCGCCGCCGCACCGACTTTGGATCAACTCCTCCGCGCGACCGCGCGAGCGGAAGCGCGTCACTTCTGGTTCCGGGGGTTCCGCGCCTTCATCACGCCGTTCGTTCGACGGGCGGCCGGCGGCAAAGAGGGCGTCCTGATCCTCGACTGCGGCTGCGGAACCGGCGCGAACGTCGATCTCCTTCAACCGTTCGGGCGCGCCTACGGGTTCGATCTGTCCGGCGCCGGCCTCCGGCTGGCCTGGGAGCGCGGGCGCCGTCGGCTGGCCCGCGCGTCGGTCACCGCCGCCCCGTTCCCGAGCAACCGGTTCGACCTCGTGACCTCGTTCGACGTTCTCTACGCGCTCGACGCGGGCGACGAACGCGCGGCGCTCTCGGAAATGTATCGGCTGGTGAAACCCGGAGGTTACGCCCTGATCAACGTGGCGGCCTTCGAGCTGCTCCGCGGCGATCATTCGATCCTCAGTCGCGAGCGGCGGCGCTACCGGCGTGAGGATCTGCGCAGTCGCGTGACCGCGGCAGGATTCGCCGTCCGGCGACTCACCTACGCGTTCGCGTCCCTGTTCGGGCCCCTGCTCCTGACGCGGACCTGGCAGCGGCGGCGCGGGCTGCGGCGCGTCGATGACAGGGCGGCGACCCGGGACATCTCGGTTCCCGCTGCCCCGGTCAACGCGCTCCTGACGGCCGCGTTGCTGATCGAAGCGGTCTGGATGCGGCGCTTCGACCTGCCCTTCGGCAGCTCCCTCATTTGCCTGGCCCAGAAGCCTCCGGGCTGACCGGGTCGATTTCGCACCTGTAGATTCGCAGCCCGAGCCGCCGCCGATCTTTCGTTCGCCGGCTGCGCTCGGCCGGCACATACGCCTGGTCGGTCTCCAGTGTCACGGTCCCCCGCTGCTCGGCAATCGGAACGGCGAGCGAGAAATCGGCGGACAGCGTCTGGTCGAGGACCACGTGATCGGCGGCGCGAATCACCAGACGCGACCCCCGGCCGAAGTACGTCCGGGGCGCCTCGCCGTCGAGGCGCAACACGACCGGCCGGTGCGCCGGCGCGATCAGCAGCTCCCCCCGGTTCGACATCCAGCGCCACCGCAGGCCGGTACTCGGGTTGGATTCCTGCTCGTGCCAGCCGTCGCCAAACGCCACAATCGCATGTCGGCTGTCCGAGGCGTCGAATTGCTCGAGCGCAATGGCGGACCCGGGCGCCGTGTCGATATCGAGCCGTTCGAACCGCGGCGCCGCCGGCGCGGGCCGCGGAGGCACCGGCAGGATGCGGGCGAAGAATCCGGGCCCCACGGTGAAGGTCCCGAGGTGGCCGATCGCCGACGCGACGTCGACCGTGGTAGTGGCCTGCGAGAAGTTGCGGCCGCCGATCGCGATGGCCTGGCCGGCGACGCGGGCCGCGATCCAGACCTGCCGCTGCGACAAGGTCGCGGCGCCGTCGGCGGCCGTCACCCCGGCCGCTTCGGGCGTCAGCGCCCATCCCTCGCCGACATACCAGCGCGGGGACTCGAGTCGATACCAATCCATCTCGCTGGGCCGGACGCCGCTCATCAGGACGGGATAGGGCACCGACCAGCGGTAGGCCGTGGGCGACCCGTGACCGATCAGATCGATGTCGGTGCGCTGCGGATCGGCAAGAAACCACACGGGCGCGGCGCCGCCGCCATTCCAGTAGCTGACGGGCTGGAGCCATTCGTGCTGCGGCGGGGACGGAAGCTGTTGGCCGATGTCGGTCGCCGCACCCAGCCATTGAATCGGCCGGCGGAGGTCGAGCGCTTCGCGGCGGTCCATCGCGAGGACCGGCGCCGTCCCGCTCTCCACACCGGCCGCGCGCAGGTCGGCCAGCAGCCGGAAGGCGGGCGCCGGCTGGCGGGAGTAGCCGGCCAGGGACACCCCACCGATATGCGCGCCGATCACGGCCGCGCCGATCGCGGCGATCCAGCCGGCGGGCTGCGGCGCCGCGCGCGCCCCGCAGGCCGCGAGATAGGCGATCGGGACCGTCAGCGGCAGCGCATACCGGCTCGTGAAGGTTTCCTGGAAGAGGACATCGAAGATCAGGTACGGACCGAATCCGATCGCCACAATCGCCAGCGCTCGCCGATCGCGCTGCCACAGCCGAATCGCGCCGAGCGAGGCGAGCAGCAGCACCGCGGTCGCCAGCGGCCACATCGCCCAGGGTGCGACGAACGCGTAGAACAGCGCCTCGAAGAGCTCGCGGACGGTCGGCGTCGTCCAGAGCATGCGAATGCCGCTGAGATCCTCGACGCCCTGATTCGAGACGGCCTGCCAGTAGGCGCGCAGCCCGCCCGACACGACCACCAGCGGGATCGCCCATGCGGCCGCGCCGAGGAGGTAGGCGGCCACGATCCCGGGAGCGCGCCAGCGGCGGCCCGCGAGCGCCCACAGCAGCAGCGGCGCCGTCAGCCAGAACACCTGCGACCGCAGTCCGACGGCCAGCGCGGCGCAGAAGCTCGCGACCGCCAGGTCGCGTCCCGTTCTCGCGCGCAGGATCAGGGCCTGGACGCCGACGGCGGCGGCCAGCCCGGTGACGTCGCTGAGCGGCCGATCGCTCGTGAACCAGTACAGCGGCGTCGCGATCGCGACGACCACCGCGACGAGGGCCGTCGGCGGGTCGTCGGCCGCGCCGACGCGGCGGGCCCACGCCGCGATCGCGAACACCCCCAGAGCTCCCGCGATGACGCTGACGAGCGCAAGCGACGCCGCCTCGGTCGGCGCCACGCCGTGCGCCGCCTTCGCGAGTACCATGAACACGGGATAGCCGGGCGGATGCGGCCGATGCGCGGCCACGTCGAAGTGCCGCACGCCGAGCGCGAAGTTGATCGAGTCGAGATCTTCGAGCGACGAGGGGAGATAGACCAGGTGCAGCGCCAGGAACGCGACGGCGAGAACGGCGACCGCGCTTACACGGCGCGTAGAAACAATCCTTCGTTCAGGCTGCCGGTGCGATATCCCTGGAGGTCGATGCTGATGTGGGTGTAGCCGGCGGCCTTCAGCTCGCGCACGATCGCCGCGGCCATCTCCGGCCTGAATGCGCGCGCCATCTCGTCGGTGGCGAACTCGAGGCGCGCCACATCGTCATGGTGGCGGACCCGAAACACGCGAAAGCCGAGCGCCCGCAACGCCTGTTCGGCGCGCTCGATCGTGCGCAGCTTCTCGTCGGTGACTTCATGGTGGTAGGGAATCCGCGACGACAGGCAGGCCGACGCCGGTTCGTCCCATGTGGGCAGCCCGGCCCGGCGCGACAATTCGCGGATTTCGCGTTTGGTCAGGTTGACGTCATCGAGCGGACTGCGGACGCCGAACTCGCGCGCAGCCCGCCGACCCGGACGGTAATCACCGCGATCGTCGGCGTTGTTCCCGTCGACGATCACCGCGTGGCGCGCGGCGGCGATCCGCGACAGCTGCGTGTAGAGCTCGTGCTTGCAGTAGTAACAGCGATCGGTCGGGTTCGCACGGTACTCGGGCCGCGCCAATTCGGCGGTGCGAATGATCTCGTGCTGCAGGCCGAACTCGCGCGCGATGCGCAGGGCAAGCTGGCGATGCCGTTCGGGGTAGCTTGCGCTCTCGGCGGTCACCGCGAGGGCGCGGGCGCCGAGCGTGCGATGAGCCACATACGCGAGATACGCACTGTCGACACCGCCACTGTAGGCGACGACGACCGAGGAAAGCGCCACGAGTGTCTGCTCAAGCGCGGCTTCCTTTTCGATCATTCCTCCCAGTCCTCGTCCTCCTTGTCCTCGTCGTCGTCGTCGTCGTCGCTGTCGGTGTCGTCGTCCTCTTCCTCGAGATCGTCATCGTTGAGATCGTCTTCGTCATCCTCGTCCTCAGGCGCCAGATCGAGTTCGAGCGGCGAGACGCTGACCACCTCGAGGTTCGAGCCGCACTCAGGGCAACTGAGCTGGTCGCCCTTGTCGACATCGAACTCGTCGACTTCGATTTCCGCGTCGCATTCGGGGCAGGTCGCCATAGATCTCCTTGACGATCGCAGTCAGACCTCGGATTATAGCGATACTCTGCGCAAATCTGTCAATTGCACGCTAACGCCCAGCGTAGCGGATCCCGATACGTGGTGACGATGGCGGACGTTTCCGTCGCAACGAAAACCATCGTCGTCGCGGACGACACGGCGTTTGTGCGCGATCGATTCCGCGCCGCGATCGAAGGAGCGGGGCACAAGGCCGTTGTCGTCAAGAGCGCGGCGGAGCTGCTCGCCCGCGTGCGCGCCGATCTCGACCACATCGATCTGATCGTGCTCGACCTGCGCCTGCCCCATCAGCCGGGCCTCGATCTGGTGCGCGCCATCCGCAAGCTGGACGACAGCCGGCTGCCGCTGTTGATCTTCAGCGGCACGATCGCGAGCGCCGACGAAGTGCGCGAGCTGGCGGCGCTGGCGGTGGCGGGCTACATCAACGAGTACAGCGCCGTGCAGCACATCCTGCCGTCGCTCGCGCCGCATCTGTTCCCCGATAACTTCAACCGGCGCGGCAGTCCGCGCGTGGTGCTCGGGATTCCGATCCAGTATCGCTACGGCAACACGATCGCGGCGGCCCTCACGCTGAATCTGAGCCACGGCGGCATCGCGATCCGGTCGACGAGCCCCCTCGAGCACGGATCGAAGATCAGGGTCCGGTTCCGCCTGCCGGGCAGCAAGCGCGACATCGATGCCGACGGGCGCGTCGCCTGGAGCGATCGGCGCGTCGGCATGGGCGTTCAGTTCGAGCAGGTCACTGCGGCCAATCAGGCCGTCATCGACAACTTCGTCGACGCGCACTTCTTTTCGAACCGGAAAGCTTAATATTCGTCGCATGAACGTGCTGTGGCCGCTACTCGGCCTGGCGGCGCTCGTGTGCGCCAACGGGCTCTTCGTCGCCGCCGAGTTCTCGATTGTGACCGTGCGCAAGACACGCATCGACCAGCTGGTCGCCGAGGGTCATCGCAGCGCGGCGGTCGTCCGCCGCGCCGTCAGCGCGCCGGACCGCTACATCGCCGCCACGCAGCTCGGGATCACGATGGCGAGCCTCGGGCTCGGCTGGCTGGGCGAACCCGCGCTGGCGGCGATGGTCGAGCCGCCCCTCGAATTCATGCCACCACATCTGGCTGCCGCGACGGCGCACACGGTGTCGATTGCGGTGGCGTTCAGCCTCATCACCGCCGTCGCGCTCGTCTTCGGCGAGCTGACGCCAAAGTGGATCGCGATCGAGCGCTCCGAAGCGACCGCGATGTGGCTGGTCCGTCCGCTCGAACTGTTCATGCAGGTGTTCTGGCCCTTCATCCGCGTCATCCACGGGGCCGCGCACGCGATCATTGGCGCCCTTGGCCTGAAGGGCGCCGACAGCCGCGCGATGGTGCATTCGGAAGAAGAACTCAAGATGCTGGTCACCGCCAGTCAGGAGGCGGGCGTCCTCGAAGAGCAGGAGGAGCAGATGCTCCACCGGGTGTTCGGCTTCGCGGACCTGACCGCGGGCCAGGTCATGGTGCCGCGGAGCGAGCTCGTCGCGGTGCCGGCCGACGCGCGGCTGCCCGATCTCGTCGCACAGATCGCGCGTGGGCGTCACACGCGCCTCCCGGTCTACCGAGCCGACGTCTATGACGTCATGGGCATGCTGCACGTCGTCGATGTGCTGCGCGCGCTGGCCTCTCCCTCGGGCGGGGCGACGCTGACTGCCGGCACCCTGGCGCGCGAGGCGCTCACGGTGCCCGAAACCATGACGGCCGACGACCTGCTGACGGAAATGCGGCGCCGGCACGCGCGCGAGGCCATCGTCATCGATGAGTACGGGGGCACGACGGGACTGGTGACGTTTGAATCGTTAATGGAGCGGATCGTCGGCGACATTCCCGGCGAATGGGCGAGGGCGGAGCGCATCACCGTCCATCGCGACGGGTCGGCGACGATCGATGGGCTCGCGCTGGTCACCGACGTCAACGCGCAGTTTGCGCTCGATATCGACGAGGACACCTACACGACGGTCGGCGGCTATGTGCTCGGCTGCATCGGCCGCCGGCCGAAGGTCGGCGATACGGTCGACGTGGCGGGCCGAACGATGCGCGTCGACGCTCTGGATGGGCTGCGCGTCGCCAAAATCTGGCTGTCTCGACAGCACCCGCCGTCGACGGCCGTCGCCAAGAGGGTGGGGTCGCCGGGCAACTTGCATTAGGATTACGCCGTGCTGCGCAGCGTAATCGCCGTCATCGCAGGATTTTTTGTCACCGTCACGTTGTCGCTCGGCGCTGATGCGCTCCTGCGCTTCGTGTGGCCGACGGCGTTTGACGGCGGCGGCGCGACGACGAATGCGGCGGTCCTCGTCATCGCGCTCGTGTACACGATAGCCTTCGCCGCACTCGGGGCCTACGTCGCCGCACGCGTGGCGGTCCAGCATCGGATGCGGCACGCGATGATCCTCGGGGCGATCGCCTTCGCGATCAGCATCGTCCTCGCCGTCGCCGCCTGGTCGCTGGCCCCCGTCTGGTATCACGTCTCCGCCCTGCTGGTCGTGCTGCCGTCGGCCTGGACGGGAGGGCGGCTGGGACAGGACGCCACGCGCAGCCCGGCCGCAGCGGCCTGGTCCTAGGCCGGCAACGCCGCAAACACCTTGTCGTAACTGGGTTCGTTGCGCGCGTCCTCGAGCACCTCGCGGTGGCGCACGACGCCGTCAGCATCGATGACGAACACGGCGCGTTTGGCGATGCCTTTCAGCCCGACCATGTCCTCGTTGAAGACGCCGTACTGCCGGATGACGTCCTTGTTGAAGTCGCTCAGCAGCGGAAAGGTCAGCTTTTGCTGATCCTGAAAGGCCTTCAGCGTAAAAAACGTATCAACGCTGATCCCGTACACCTGAGCCTGCGCCTGATTGAGCCGCGCCAGAGAGTCGCGGAAGGTGCAGAGCTCCTTGGTGCAGACCCCGCTGAATGCCGCGGGAAAAAACGCCAAGACGACCGTCTTGCCGCGCTCATTGCTCAGCGTCACCGGCTGCCGATCCTGGTTGAGCAGCGTGAAGTCCGGCGCCTTCGATCCGATGTCCACAGCCATTGATCCTCCCTTATCCATTCGGATACGATTTCTCTTTAGGCATCAACTACATAGGAGTGTTCTTGTGATTGAGGTTCAGCACCTCACAAAGCGTTATGGTCGTGTGACCGCCGTCGACGACGTGAGTTTCCGCGTGGAGCGCGGCGAAATCCTCGGATTTCTCGGCCCCAACGGCGCCGGCAAAACGACGACCATGCGGATTCTGACTGGATATATGCCGGCAACCGAGGGCAAGGCGATCGTCGCCGGCTTCGACGTGTTCGACCAGCCGGTTGAAGCCAAGCGCCGGACCGGCTATCTGCCGGAAACGCCGCCGCTGTACCCGGACACCACCGTCGCCGAGTACCTCTCGTTTGTCGCAAAAATCAAAGGCGTCCCCGCGGCCGACCGTGGCGCTCGAATTCGGCAGGTGATGGAACGGACGCGGATCACCGATGTGGCCACCCGGCAGTGCGCCAAGCTGTCGAAAGGCTACCGGCAACGCGTCGGCCTGGCGCAATCGATCATCCATAATCCCGACGTTCTCATCCTCGACGAGCCGACCGCCGGCCTCGACCCGAAGCAAATCATCGAAACGCGTCAGCTGATCAAGGAACTCGGCGGTGATCACACGATCATCCTGAGCACGCACATTCTGCCCGAGGTCTCGCAGACCTGTCACCGGGTGGTCATCATCAACAAAGGACGCGTCGTCGCGGTCGATACGCCCGACAACCTGACGGCTCGACTGCGGGGATCGGAAACGATGTACGTGCAGGTCGACGCCGGCCCCGCCGACCCGTCGGGGGCGCTCAGCCACGTGCCGGGTGTCACCCGGGTCGTCGAAGCGGACCGCCGCGAGCGCGCGGTCGGCTACGAAGTTGAGAGTGAGCGGGGACACGACGTCCGCCGCGACCTGGCGCGCACGGTGGTCACGAGCGGCTGGGGATTGCTCGAGCTGCGGCCGATGCGGATGAGCCTCGAAGAGATCTTCCTCTCGCTGACGACCGAGGAAACACAGAATCAGGTTACCGAAACGGCGGGAGAGACTGTCAATGCGTAACGTCATCGCGATTGCCCAAAAGGAATTCAAATCGTATTTCAACGGGCCCATCGCCTACATCGCCATCGGCCTGTGGGCGCTCCTCTACGGGTACTTCTTCATCGCCATCCTGCAGTACTTCGTCCGGCAGAGCATGCAGATGGGGCAGTTCGGCATGTCGCCGCAGGCCATGAACGTCAATCAGCAGCTGATTCGGCCGCTGCTGCAGAACGTGACGATCATGATCCTGTTCACGATGCCGATGGTCACGATGCGGACCTACTCGGAAGAGAAACGATCGGGGACGATCGAACTGCTGCTGACCTCCCCGCTGACCGACTTCGAGATCGTCATGGGCAAGTTTCTCGGCGCCATGGCGCTCTACGGCGTCATGCTCGCGGTGACGCTGCTCCATATCGGGCTGCTGTTCATGTACGGTCATCCTGAATGGAAACCGATTCTGACGGCATATATCGGCATCTTTCTGCTCGGCGGCTGCTTCATCGCGGTCGGGCTCTTCATCTCGAGTCTGACGAAGAATCAAATCGTCGCCGGCATGGCCACCTTCGCGGTGTTCCTGCTGTTCTGGATCATTACCTGGATTGGCAGCTTCTCGGGTCCGACGGTCGACAAGTTGACGCAGTATCTGTCGATCATCGACCACCTGGACGATTTCACGAAGGGCGTGCTCGATACGTCGCATTTGATTTACTACTTGAGCTTCATCACCTTCGGCCTGTTCCTGACCGTCAAGTCGGTGGACACCGAACGCTGGCGTGGTTAGCCAGGGAACGATGGCGCAGAGCTGATAGGCAGGACTGATCGCAATGAAACGCATACTCGATTTGATTGGTTGGCTGGGGTTCGGACTCGTGCTCGTCGCGGTGGCGATTCGATTCGGCTTCCCGGCGAAGGAACAATACGCCACGTATCTGGCCTGGGGCGGCCTCGTGGCGGTGCTGTTGTACACCCTCGGGCAGTGGCGCGAAATCGCCGCCGTCTTTCAGCGGCGCCAGGCCCGCTACGGCACGCTGACGGGCGTCAGCATCGTGGTGGTCCTCGGCATTCTGGTCGCCATCAACTACATCGGCTCCCGGCAGAACCGGCGCTGGGATCTGACGGCGAACAAGCAGTTCAGCCTGTCGGACCAGAGCCGGTCGATCGTCGCCAAGCTCGATGCGCCGCTGCAGGTGACGGTGTTCGCGCAGGAGCCCGACTTTCCCCGCTATCAGGACCGGCTGAAGGAATACGAGTACTCGTCGAAGCGGATCACAACCGAGTACGTCGATCCTGACAAGAAGCCGACGGTCGCCAAGCAGAATCAGATTCAGCAGTACGGCACGATCGTCTTCAATTACAAGGGCCGGACCGAACGCGTCACGGCCGACAGCGAACAGGACATCACCAACGGCATCATCAAGGTGGTCACCGGCCAGCAGAAGAAGGTCTACTTCACGCAGGGGCACGGCGAGCGCGACACGACATCGGCGGAGCGGGACGGGTACAACGCGATTGCCGGCGCCCTCGGCCACGAGAACTACACCGTCGACAAACTGGTCATCGCCCAGACCGGCTCGGTCCCCGACGATGCCTCGGTCGTCGTGATTGCCGGACCCAAGACCGATTTCTTTCCGCCCGAAGTCGAGGCCCTGAAGAAGTATCTCGACAAGCAGGGCAAGCTCATCATGCTGATCGATCCACCGGATCGCGCGGACGCGCCGCAGCCGGCCAACCTCATCGCGCTCGCGCATGACTGGGGCATCGAGGTCGGCAACAACATCGTCGTCGACGTGAGCGGCATGGGGCGACTGATCGGCACCGACGCCTCCGTCCCGGTCGCCGCCAACTATCCCTCGCACGCGATCACGAAGAACGGATCGTTCAACTTGCTGACCGCCTTCCCGATGTCGCGGTCGGCCTCGCCCGTCTCGGGCGGCGTCAACGGCCGGACCGCCCAGTCGTTTGTCGAGACGAGCCCCCGCAGCTGGGCGGAAAGCGACATCAAAGGATTGCTGACGACCGGCGAGGTGTCGCTCGACGAGTCGAAAGGCGACAAGAAAGGGCCGATCGCGATCGGCTCGGCGGTGTCGGTGGCCGCGACCACGACCGATCCGAAGGCGGCACCCGACGCGCCGAAGGCCGAAACGCGGGTCGTGGTGATGGGCGATTCGGATTTCGCCGCCAACTCCGGCCTCGGCATCCAGGGCAATCGCGATCTGTTCATGAACGTCATCGGGTGGGCGTCGCAGCAGGAGAACCTGATTTCGATCCGGCCGAAAGACGCCGACGATCGGCGCATCACGCTCACCGCGACGCAGCAAATGAACATCATCTGGTTGTCGCTGCTCCTCATCCCCGGTTTCATTTTCGGATCGGGCGTCTATACATGGTGGCGGAGACGGTAAGATGCGCACGCGCGGACTCTGGTCGACTCTCACTCTCATCGTGGTACTCGCCGGCCTCGGCGCGTACATCTACTTCGTCCTGAACAAGCAGGCCGACACGAGCGCCTCCACGACGAAACAGGAGAAAGTGTTCGCGTCGGTCCAGTCCGATCAGATCGAGGAAGTCAAGGTCACCACGTCGGCCGGGGATGCCACGACGGTGAAGAAAGACAACGGGGCCTGGCAGATCGTGGATCCCGCCCCGGCGAAAGCCGATGACACCGAAGTGAACGGCATCACCTCGGCGCTCAGCTCGGTCGAGATCGCCCGCGTGATCGACGAAAAGCCGACGAACCTGAATGACTACGGCCTGAGCAATCCTCGCATCGAGGTGGATTTCAAGGCGAAAGGTGACACGGCGTACAAGCGGCTGCTCATCGGCGAAAAGTCGCCGACGGGCGCCGACCTCTTCGCGAAGCGCAACAACGACGAGAAAGTCTTTCTGATCCCCGCGGTCCAGGAGACCACCTTCGACAAGAAGACCTTCGATCTCCGCGACAAGACCTTGATCAAGTTCGACCGGGACAAGGTCGATGCGGTCGACGTGACCGCCGGCGCCAAGACGCTGACCTTCGCCAAAGAGGGCACCGACTGGGCGATCAAGAAGCCGCTCGCGGTCAAAGCCGATTTCGGCTCCGTCGAAGGGCTGATCGGGAAGGTGCAGTCGGCGCAGATGAAATCGATCGCCGCCCCGGATCCGCCGGCCGCCGACCTGAAGAAGTACGGGCTCGACAAACCCCAGGCGACAATCGAGCTCGCCGCCGGCAGTTCGAAGGCGACGTTGCTCGTCGGCGGCAAGGCGGACGACAACACGGTTTACGCGCGGGATGCGTCGAGGCCGGCGGTCGTCACGATTGACAAGACCCTCATCGACGACCTCAACAAGGGGGCCGACGATTACCGGATCAAGGACCTGTTCCAGTTTCGCGCGTACAACGCCAACCACATCGAGATTACGCGGGGCGATCAGAAGGTCGTGTTCGATCGTGTGAAGGGCTCGGGCGACAACGCGCCGGATAAATGGCACCGCGCCAGCCCCAACGCGGCCGATCTCGACCGTGACAAGGTGGACGCCGCCCTGGCGAAGCTGGCGAACATGCGCGCGGCATCGTTTGTCGAGTCGGCTGCCAAGACCGGGCTCGACAAACCGGCGATGGCCGTGTACGTGAAGTTCGACGACAGCAAAAAGGAAGAACGCGTCACCTTCGGCAAGGCGGGCGACGATCTGTTCGCGGCGCGCGGCAGCGAGCCTGGCGCGCTGAAGCTCGACGCGGCTGATTTCACCGAATTCAACAAGTCGCTCGACGAATTAGCCAAGTAACTCCGACCCGTCTCTCGACCGCCACTACGCCAGGGCCGTTGGCTCATTTGTTGCTCGCAGAAACACCTGGCGTTCCATGTGGCAGGTGGCAACCACACATGCCTGCATCTAAACGGCAGGCGCCAGCTGAACCGGTCGTGCTCGTCGTCGACGATGACGTCGACGCACGGCACATCTACGCGGGATTCTTGCGGTCGAAGGGCTGGACGGTGTTCACCGCGGCCGACGGACGAAGCGGGCTCGACAAGACCGTCGACCTCAAACCGGATGCGATCGTGCTCGATCTCGCGATGGCGCGCGTCGACGGCTGGACGGTCCTGAGGACGCTGCGCGACTCGAGCTGGACCGCAGATATTCCGACCCTGGTGGTCTCGGCCGTTCAGGACGCGCGCGACGCGGCGCTGCGCCTCGGGGCGGACGCGTACCTGATGAAGCCGTGTGCGCCCGACGTCGTCTGGACGCAGCTGGCCGCGCTCCTGCGGGTGCGCCGTTATCGCAACAGGCTGGCCCTGTCGTAGACGACGCCGTCTTTCATCACCCGCGACACGCGCCTCAATTCGCGGATGTTCGAGAGCGGGTCCCCGTCAATAAACGCGAGATCGGCCAGGGCGCCCGGCTCAATCGCGCCGAGATCGCCGCCAACACCCATCGCATCGGCCGACACCGTCGTCGCCGTGCGCAGAACCTCGACGGGCGTCAGGCCTCCGGAGGCGTAATTCTCGAGCTCCATGAGGAGGCTCAACCCGTACGGATTGATCGGTGCGTCGGTGCCGGCCGTGACGCGTCCCCCGTTCCGCACGATCTCAAACACGAGATGCTCCTGCGGCGCGACGAGCCGGCGCGCCTCCTCCAGGGTCGCCGGCGGCGCGGGCGTCCGCGTCTGTTCGCGCCACCGTTGCCAGACCGAGGCGGGATACAGCCGCTCAATCCGCGGGTCGTCGATCCAGGACGGATCGACGAGCGTCTGCAGCCGGAATCCACCCTGGATGCCGATGGTCGGCGTCAGCGTCATCCCGGAGGCTGTCAGCAGCTCGATCACGTCGCGGTAGGAGCGCGACAGCGCCGAGATTTTTGGCGAGTAGCCGCGGCGGCTCGTGCCGCGAATGTGCTCAACCCCGTCGGCGCCATAGGCCACGGCCGGGTAGAGCTCGTGCGAGGTGACCGGCATTCCCATCGCGTGCGCCGCCTCGATGATTCGCTTCTGGAGCAGATCCGGCAGCCGGACGTACGTCTTGATGAAGTCGTAGCCGAAATCCTTCGCGTGCTGCAGCTCGAGCGGAATCTGCCCGCTGTCGTCGAGCGACGTGCCGCCGGCATAGTAGACACGGGTGCCGTCAAATGGCTCGCCGGTCGTCATCAGCCGCGGCCCGAGGCGGGCGCCGGACTCGAACGCCTCGCGGTCTTCCATCGTTTCAAACGTATTGGTCGCCGGATTGCGGACCGAGGTGATCCCCCAGGCGAGAAACATTTTGCCGAGCGCCTCGCCGAAGTTCTCGCTCAGGTGCGTGTGAATTTCGATCAGGCCGGGAATGACCGTCTGGTTCGACGCGTCAATGACCGTCCCGGTGTGCGCGGCAGCCCGATGTTTGTCGACACTGGTGATCCGGTTGCCGTCCACCACGATGTCGATGTCGGTCACGGCGGTGTCGAGCCGACCGGTCCACAGCCGGCCCGCATGAACGGTCGTCCGGCTGGCGCCGGCCCTTGGCGCGACGGTCCATGTCAGTTTCGGATCGATTTCGCGCACGACGCGTCGCGCGCCAACGTCGACGAGCTTCAATCCCGCGTCGGATTGATACAGGATGTAGCGGTCGTCGGCCGTCCAGCTGGGCGACCCCGCAAGGTCGGTCGACATCGGCCGCGGGGGCCCCTGGGGCGCGCCGTCGCGACCGACCGGCCAGACGGCGAGCAGGCCGTCGACGATCGCGGCCATCCGGGTCCCGTCGTGCGACCAGACGGGACCGTAATCCTCGCGCATGCCGATCGATTTGTGCGGCGCCGGCTCCCACCATCGTGTTGGCTCGCCGTTCAGCGAAATGCGAAGCACCTGGTTGGTCCCCTCGCGAAATCGCGTCGAGTAGACCTTCAACGACGACACCACCAGGGCCGTTCCGTCGGGCGACCAGCTCGGACGTCCGGGCTCGTTCAGATGGTCGTGCACCCGCGACGTGGCACCGGTTTGGACATTGGCCACATCGATCTGCCCCTGTGCGTCCAGAAACGCGATCCGCGATCCGTCCGGCGACCAGGAGGGCTGCGACGCCGCCAGGGTCGACCGCGTCAGCTGGCGGTCGGTGCCGG
>JBPYEE010000772.1:0-5606 GCA_051985095.1 Vicinamibacterales bacterium
GCCCGCGGAGTCGCGCATGGGAGACGCTTGATAACGGTCGCGGCGGCTCAACGGCTGATGCCGACGCAATTTCCGATAGGGACAACTGGTCGGAGCGGTTGCTTGAGAGCAATGTGCCGATATCCAGCGGCCTTCAGCCCGGCGAATGCGGTGAGGCCGTCAGTGTAGACCGTTGAGGCGGCGGCGACATGTTGCTTGACGATGGCGTTCATGGTGGCTACCGTGAAATCCGGCAGCTGTCCCTAGCGAAAATCTCGTACTGATTGTAGTGATTGAGCTTACCGACCTCGGCTGATACCGTTCATCCAATCATGCGTTCGCGCATCACGGCTTTCCTTGCGGGCCATTTCGAACCAGCCTCAGAACTCGAGTCGAACTCCAGGCAGAGATCCTCGCCCTCCGCCACCAACTCGCCGTCCTCCAGCAGGCCGCGCCTCGACGGCTTCGGCTCAGTCGGGCCGACCGAATCTTCTGGGTGCTGCTCTCCCAGGTCTGGAGCGGCTGGCGGGCAACCGTGCAGATCGTGAAACCCTCCACTGTCGTCGCGTGGCATCGCCGCCTCTTCGCCTAGGCATTGGCGCTGGCGTTCCAGGCCATCCCGCCCCGGTCGACCGCCAGTCGCCGTTGACATTCGCGCGATGATCCGGAAGATGCATCGGGCGAATCCCATTTGGGGCGCGCCACGCATTCATGGCGAACTCCAGAAGTTGGGCATTCAGATCGCCGAAACCACGGTCGCCAAATATCTTGGCCGACGACCCTCGTCGCCCTCGCCGACGTGGCGCACCTTCCTGCAGACGCACCTGTCCCAATGCGCGTCGATGGATTTCTTCACGGTGCCCACCGCCACCTTCCGAGTCCTGTTCGTCCTCATCATCCTGTCGCACGACCGCCACCGCATCGTCCATCTGAATGTGACCGACCATCCGACCGCGGCGTGGACACGGCAGCAGATCCGCGAAGCTTTTCCCGACCAAACCGCCCCGCCATACCTGATCCGCGATCGAGACGGCTGCTACGGACCCGAGTTTGATCGCCTCTTGCAGAGTGTGGGCACCGAGGAAATCCTGATCGCACCACGCGCTCCTTAGCAGAATCCGTTCGTGGAGCGCCTGATCGGGACCATCAAGCGTGAGTGCCTCGATCACGTCATCGTGTGGAATGAACGAACGCTTCGACACACGCTGAAACGGTTCGTCACTTACTATCACGAGTGGCGCACACAATTCTCGCTGGACAAAGATGCGCCGATCCCGCGAGCGGCACAACCGCCGGCCAGCGGCGCGATCGTTCAAGTCGCGCACGTCGGCGGCCTGCATCACCATTACGAACGCCGCGCAGCCTGACCATCGATCTCGCGGTCGCAAGATAAGGCGTACTCGCCCAGAACCGCCCGCTGTGCGCCACGGTTGCCGACCGCGATGCCAAATCGCACCTCCATTCTGTTGCGCCGCTTCCAGAAGGCGTTGATAAAACGCCTCGAAGGTCCATCACGGACGCAGACGGAGTTTCTAATAGGGACAGCCCGATGTAGACCTCATGGAGCCGCTGACCTCACTGGACCCAACGAGCCAAACCTCAGCCATAAGAAGGGGACGCGCTCATGTGTGTTACTCGGAAAGCGCGTATTCACGTGACCGCGTTCGACGCGGATGGGATCACGCTGATTCCCGCCAGCAACCAGACTTCGATGACGCGGCTCGTGTGCCGTCGATTCGCGCGATACAATGCTCGCTCATGTCTGCGCCGTCTGCAGGCGCGTTCCGCGCGCCCACGATACTTCTCGAGACACCCGAGGGGCCGAAGACGGTCTACGGCATCGGCGCGTGGTCGTGGTGTTGGGATTACGCGGACGAGGCCTGATGCGCACGTTCTGCGTCTTCGGCGAACACGCGCTCGACGAGGCGGCGGCGCTCGGCCTCGACGGCATTCGCTTCGACGTGCCGCCGAGCGGACCGCTCGACGACGTGGTGCGGCCGTTTGTCGGGCACAGCGTGGCCGCCTGCTTCCTGCTCCATGAACCGGCACGCATCAGCGCCCTGCTCGACGCCATCGCGACGACGGGATTTGACGCGAGCGCGAGCGCGATCGAAGTGTTCAACGAACCGCCGGACCTGGACCCAGTCACGCCGCGCGAGTACATCGATGGCGTCCTCGCGGTGTGGGCGACGTGCGACAAGGCCGGGTTTGCCGGGATGGTCGTCGCGGGCGCGCAGCGCAACCTCAGTCGGGAGTGCCTGCGATGGTATCACGTGACGGTCCCGTCGCTGCCAGAGGGTTGCGCGGTGGCGTGGCACGATTACCCGTACGGGCTCCAGGTGACGGACCTGCCCTGGCCGCCCGCCGAGACGCACGAGGAGGCGATCGCGCGCCTGCGCGCCATCACCGGCCCGCGCCCGCTGGTCTGTAGCGAGATGGGCCGGCACATGGCGACCGAACTGACCGGCCGTCCGCCAGTCGGCCTCACCCTCACCGAAACGTGGATCGAGCGGTTCTACATCGAGCGGCTGCGGCTGCTCGATGCCACCAGTCACGAGTGGACGGCGATCTATCAGTGGCAGGACGACCCCAACCTGGCGCCGGACACGGCGCTCGCGTGCTACGGCCTGCACGCGACGGACGGGCGCGTCAAACAGCAGGCCCGCGCGATCCAGCGATGGCGCTGGGGAGGATCAGGCGCATGACCGACGAGATGGGCACCTGAACTGTCGCCAGCGAGCGGTGCCTTGTACTCCGCAAAAACGAAGATCGGACTTCACGCCGCGTTTTCAAGGCGATATTCGTGATGCAACCCACCGAGGATCGGAGTCGCAACGACACGAAAGCGTTCCGGAAGCCGATGACGCCCTGACTCGCGGGCGTGATCCTCGAACGCAGAGCCTTCGGGAATGCCTGGCCCCAAACTCGAGTGAGGCCGGCCGCGATTGTAATGCCGGATCCACTCGCGGAGCGTCGCGCGCAGATGACGCTCGCTCACCGGAATCACGAAGTCCAGGCACTCGCGCCGTGTTGTGCCGATCAGGCGTTCGCAGAACGCGTTTGCTTGTGGAACACCGACCCGGTGTCTTGAGCACTTCCAGACCCATCGCCTCGAGGGTTCGATCGACGCCTTCCGCGTAAATCGCGTCTCGATCGTGGATCACGAATCGGTGCCCCTGATCGCCAGACACAATCATCCGAAACTGCTGCGCCGTCCAGTCGGCCGTCGGATGCGCCGTCATGTTCCAATGCAGGATTCGTCGGGTTCCCACTTCCAGCACGACAAAGACGTAGATCACGCGGAATGTGGCGGTCACGACGACAAAAAAGTCGCTCGCGAGCACCGACCGGGCGTGGTTCCGCACGAAGGTGCTCCACGCCTGTGTGCCGCGCTTCCCGCCCGGTGGTCGCGCCCGCATGTACCGTCGCACCGTCCGCGGAGAGACGCGAATACCGAGTTTGACGAGGAGCTCGTCAGCGATCCGTTCCTCGCCCCACGTCCGATTCGCCGCCGCCATCGTGACGATCAGTTGCCGCAAGTCTACGGGAATCGGCGGGCGGCCTGGCGCGCGCGATTTCCAGCGCCAAAACAACCGGAATCCCTTTCGATGCCAGTGGATGAGCGTCTCCGGTTTGACCACGGTGAGCAGCTGACGCCATTCGAGAACGCGCGACAAGCCGACAAGGATGACGCGCGTGGCGTCGTCGGCGCGGCGAGGCTTCACTCGCCGTTCCATATACAGGGCCAGCTGCTTTCGCGGAAGAGGTTTTCGGCGACCAATTGGGCACGTGACCGCATCCCCAGCGACACAAGCGAGGTGAGATCGTAGGTTACGGCCAGCATCGTTCGAAGCAGATTGCGCGCAAGCCGAATCATCACGTGATAGATCGTATGCGGACCGACGGGAGTCTTGGCGAATCGCTTCAGATAACCGCGAAAAAGGCCCGCATGGAATAATTGCGGACCACAAGCTCGGATCAGAACCTGCTGTTACTTGGTGTTCGGCGAAATATTGTTCAGAGATTGTGCAGAACGGCCATTAGCCGATCATCTGAAATCCGGCTTCCGCGAAGTGCCCATCGAAGGCAAACGCCATACGAATACGTCGATCGGTCATCAGGACAAAGCTTACGGCGTCTACCGCCGAGAGCTTGTGCAGATCGGGGCGTTCGAAATACTTCCAAGCACGCTCGAGGTCTCGCCTCGTCGACGGCAGAAGGCGTAGCTTTCCCACGGTCGACAGCGATTCCTTCCATGTCAGGGCTACCTCGCGGGTGGTGTTCCGGTCTAGAAACGTAAACGTTTCGATCAAGACCGGCACCGAGGTCTGAAGCTTGGCGCCCACGCTGAGAAGTTCTGCCCAGGCCGTCGCAGCTCGAGCGTGCAGCGGATCACGGGTCAGCGCAAGGGCAATCCACGCACCTGTGTCGACGAAAACAGCTTCCCCGACCCGGATCACGGGTTGTCGTAAATGCTGTCGTGATCGACTGAGGCACGTTGGGGCGTGCCGTCCCACAGGGCGACGGGACCTTGACCCGCTGGACGAAGCCAGACACGCCGAATGGCTTCACGGATTAGATCCGCTACGCTGCGGTGGGACCGATTGGCGACCTGGTGGAGGGCCTCAAGCTCCTCTCGGCCGAGGTACACTTGCGTCTTGACCATATGTGTCATTTTACGGTTCGAACTGACACCCGTCAAGCTTGCCGTTCGCCAACTTACGACCGACCCCGTGCGTGTACGGCGCGCAAACCAATTGCGTCACGCTGCGCGCACGTATTCGTGGATGAGCCCGCCAAGACGGTCGCGACGTCTCACGGCAATCGCGTGCGTGCCGACCCACGGCTCAATCGTTGGCCGACCATTTGGCGGCGCGAGACCCAAACTGCGGTGAGCCCGATGTCCATCGTGGTGATCGAAGAAGGTCGTAAGTTCGCACACCAAATGGCTGGCATTCATGATCAGCAACCAGTCGAGGCATTCGGAACGTCATGTCCGCACGAATCGCTCTGCGATGCCAATTCGCCTCTGGCACCTGAATCGACGTCCGAACGACTCGGCGCTTTCCGATTCAAAGATCGTGTCAAACTCGTCGGTGAACTTCCGGTCGTGATCGCGGATCAAAAAACGTGTCGGTTGCGGGCGATCAGTGCCAGCGTAGCAACGTGTCCGGGGTGACGACGGTCGCCAAGTCACGCAACGCTGCGCGGCCGACCCTGTGGGCGCGCGTGGCGAGTCGCTGTCGGTCATCGTCCGTAAACCGCAGCCGTCGTCCACCGAGCTGGCGCCGGAGGAGGCGATTCTCTTCGACCAAGTAGGCGAGCGCCTCCCGCTCCCGGCGATCCAGCCATCCGGTGATGCAGAGGAGCAACAACCGAAGCAGCGACACGTCGATCACTAGCGGGAACTTGTATTAGAGACGCGCTCAAAATGGCTGGAATCCTGTCGATCCTGAGCTGGGACAATACGGGGCCCCGATCGGACTGCCCTCCCGTCGATCCGCCAAAAATCATGGCGATCCGACGTCGGCGGAGTTTTCGCACCGGACGCGGCCAAGCGACAATCCCGATAGTCAGAAGTAGCGGGCCAACGTGACGAGCAGACTGCCGCGTTGAGGCAGGCTCCC
>JBPYEE010000773.1:0-5032 GCA_051985095.1 Vicinamibacterales bacterium
GGACGGCCTGCGCGAGGTCCGCCGTGCCGGCATTTCGACCGACGAGGTACCATTAGCGATCGTATCGGCGGAATGCTTCGAAACATGAATCCCGGGTACACGATTGAGAAATCGATGGACGTCGATCTCGTATCCGACGCCTCCCACCATGGCGACCTCGGAGCAGAATCATGCCCATCCGACGAGTTGCGCGATGGGATTCCACTCATCATCTAAAATCGCCCGAAAGAATTCAGCGCGTGCTCCGGGTGCCGGGTTGCACAGCACTCTCCTCGAGTGCCCCGTGCACATGCCGTCGTGCGCCCGGAGTTTCGAACGCACCCGACGGACAGCACGGCGGCAAGCCTACCCACAACGCCGGCACCATCAATCGTCGCAATAGAAACGAGTTTTCAGCAGCTACAACGGCAGAGGCGGGCGACCGGGCCCGCCTCTGCTTCAGAACATGCGTCCTACTGGTCGTGCTGGTCGTCGCCGAGCGGCGGTGTGCTTGCAGGCGGTCGACGATGATGCGTCGCCTGCTCGAAGGCATACGCCAGCCCGATCAGCCGCGGCTCGCTAAAAGCCGGTCCTGAGAACGTGACGCCGTACGGCGCTGGGCGCGCGTTGAAGCCAGCAGGAAAAGGTGGCGGCGGCGCGAGCGGTGGCGGCGGAACCGCCGGATTCGGCACGAATCCACCCGGAACGACGATGCTCGGATACCCGGCACGGGCGGCGATGTTGGCCCCGCGGTTAGCCGGGAACAGCACCGCATCGAAGCCGGCAGCGTAGATCTTGTCGAGACCGTTCGTCTTCGCGAGGAGCAGATCCTCGGCGCGGTCCGCCTTGTAGCGCACGTCGTCGACGCTTCCGGGCGTGATGTCAAGAGAGTCGGCCGCATCCGCCAGAACCTGCCCGTATTTGAGCGCGACGCCGCTGTGCGCCAGATTGTAGTTACGGACGTCGGTGAGCGTCTGGATCGGCGACCCCTGATTGAAGTGCAGCAAGTAAGAGTTCAGATCGCGCTTGAATCCAAACAGCAGCACCGTCGAGCATCCCGGCGGCGGAGGCAGGACTGTTCCGCTGCATCCAGGGAAGTTGTTCAGATCCGCCTGGTCCGGAACGTCGTAAGGGTCGGCGACAAATGCTCCCTCATTGCGGAGCACGGCGATCGCGTCGGTCATGATCTCCTGCTGCTCAGGACTCAAACTGACGTTGTTGTTGTTATCCGTCCAGTAACTGAAATGCGGCACCGCGATACGCGCCCCGCGCAGCGCCTGTTTGTTCAGGAATTGGGTGTAGTCGCTGAAGCATTTCCCCGGTGTGAGGCAGGCGGCCGTGGCCGGATCGTTGGAATCGAACCCGGCAATCGCGCCCAGCAGGATGGCCGCATCCCTCACCGTCCGGGCCAGCGGGCCGGCTGTGTCCTGATCCGCGGTGATTGGCACAATGCCGTTGCGGCTCACCAGACCTACAGTCGGCTTGATCCCGACGAGGAGATTCTGAGTGCCCGGGCTGAGAATCGACCCCGAAGTCTCCGTCCCGATCCCGATTGTCGCCAGATTAGCCGACACCGCGATACCGGGCCCTGAGCTCGAGCCGCCCGGGGAGAGCGCCGGACGGCCATCGTTGAGTCCCGCCCGCGGGTCGGTTCGCGGGTCGTACGGATTGAAGCCATAACCGACGAGGGGGCCGCCTCCCAGCTGGAATCTGAGCTGGGAGCTGTAGCCTGCCGGCATGCCGTTCGTCAGAAAGTTCGCGAACTCGGTAAGCGTTCCTTTGCCGAGGAGAATTGCCCCGGCCTCACGCAGCTTCTGTGTGACGAACGCGTCGTGACTCGGTATCGCGCCGCCGAGCGCTACCGATCCTGCCGTGGTCGGCATGTCCGCCGTTGCATTGTTGTCCTTGAGGATGATCGGGATGCCAAACAGCGGGCCATGCGCGCCTGCATTGTTGCCTTGAGCATTGTTGTCTTGACCAGAAGAAGCGTCGCGTTGCCGCGCGACGTCGAGGGCGTGCTCGTTCACGTGCATGTACGAATTCAAATGGGGTCCCGCGACATCGTAAGCAGCGATCCGATCCAGGTACATCTGCACGAGTTCTGCGTACGTCAGCTCATCCTGCCGGACCGCGCGTTGAATCGCAGTGACTGTCGTCTCAACGACCTGGAATTCGTGATCCGCTCCGACCGGCAGCACCATTGCGGTAATCGCTACGAGTGCGATCAGGACACGCTTCATGTCGCCCTCCTTGCCGCGAACCGCTCGTGGTCCGAGGCGGGCGGATGATGTGAGAAGGGTCGAGCCGAGTCAAGCCGGAAAAACTGCCGAGCTGGAGGCTTTGGATTTCCTCCGCGCGGCCAATCTCCCAGATTTTCAGGGCGTTTCGTGAGCCGAAGGCGCAGGCCCAACAGTTGCGAAAAAGAAAAATCGTTCAAGATCGCGAGCAAACGGTTTCAACACTGTAGCGCGCGGCGCTCATCAGGACGGTCTGAACAAATTCTGTGCAAGTTTTCGCAGCGTTCGCCCGACTCATCGTGCAACGCGACTCGAAGAGTTCCGCCGAATCGGTTCGTTTAAACTCCCGGAGGGAAGAGCCCCGAGGATGGAGCCTCGGCGATGAGGATGCCACGGACCGCGCGTCCGCAACTCTCGTGGACGGCGCGGCGCGATGTTGACATGATCGAGCGGCAGTCGGGCGCTCCCCAGTGTGGCGATTGGGAGGCCAGCGGGTTCGCATTCGTGCCGGTGGGTTGCCGACATGGTGAAGCTTTCAACGACGGTGATGCGCGCCCCATCTGGTGTCGGCCACCAGCTGCATCGCCGGCGCATCTCGTCGTTCGGTGGCGGGCGGCAACGCCGCACTCAGCGAGCCGCGAACGATCTTCTACACGAACTGACTGGCGGGTGCGCTGCGTAGCTCGAGTCCTGTCGACTGATGGGGCAACGCGGAGCAGGCGTTCCGTTGGTCGGTCCTGACGGTCACTGTTCGGGGCGAATGATGGAGAAGAGGACCGCGTCGTGAGCCACCCCGTGCAGCCACAATCGGCTCCGGAGCACTCCTTCCCGTTCGGCGCCCGCTTTCAGCGCAGTCCGCAAGCTGGCGAGATTCTGAGTCGACACGACAATCTCCAACCGAAGCAGATCCGTGTGCTCGACACTCCATTGCACTAATTGTCTCACTGCGGCGGTGGCCACACCCCGCCGCGTGGCGGCGGTTCTGACCCAGTAACCCAAGTTCGCCCGCCGATTCGCCACCTCGATTTGATTCAGTCCGCAGGCACCCAAGAAGCGCCCGTTGGCCGCCTCGATCACAAACTCGTAGGCCGTTCCGATTTCACGGGCGGCGACCTGCGCCTCGATCCACCGACGGAGCTCGTCGTGCGTCATGTATGGATGACACCAGGGCATGAACGGGCGAACTTCGTGAACGGATTCGAGCGCCGCTTCTAAGGCGGCTCCCGCATCGCCGACTCGGTACGGGCGGATCGAAATATCGCTCATCTACCGCTTCTTACCGGCTGCCTTGGCCTTCCTTCGAGCCGCCCAGTACTTCCTCATCCGATCGCTGACCGCCTTTCGAGCGGCTGCCGACATTGCACGGCGGCGCCGTTTTCGCAAAGGTTGATCAATCAACGCGGCCGGTTCGGAGGACACGTCGATCTGCAGCCGCTCGGGGCGGGACGCGCCAGCGAGGTCTGGGAAGTATTCTCGAAGCAACGCAATCTCGGCCTTCAGTTCGCGATAGCGGTGTTCGGCGCCTCTTCGGGCCAATTCCAGAATGTGAGACGAATGCTTCGCCATCGAGTCTCCGACAAAAGCGTCGATGATAACCGATTAGCGCGGCTGTTGACGAGTGATCGAAGTGAGACCCTGTCATCTCCCAGCCCACGATCGACAGGATTGCGAACAGGTTTGTCCGTAATATGGGACGACTCGATCAATGCCTCAGCGAGGCTCTATCAGACGCGCGTCGATTGCCGCGTGTCCAATCGGTTCATTCCAAGCCGACGACTTCCACCACGCCAGCCACTTTGCGCATATGGACCCGAATCGGCCCGCTGTTCCTATCCACCTCCAGCGGTTCGGGCACGCTCGCCGCGGAGGCGATGCGGTAGCCCGTTCCACTCTTCCCGTGCACGACCCACACCGAAGCAGCGCCCTGATGATAGGTTCGTTCTTCACCCGACGGCAGCCTCGCGGTCCAGCTCCCGTCGCACGGTGGCTTCGGACAAAACCGAATCCGCCCAATGCCGACGCGAATGTGCTGACCGTTGCCGTATAGTGGAACGTATTCAAACGTCGCCGTGGTTTCGGGTGAACTTCGGAACGTCAAGGCGAAGTCCGCCACCTGGTCGGCAAACCTCGCGCCCTCGTCATAAAACAGGGTGCAGCCGATGCATAACAATGCCAACAGGGTAGCCAACGTTCCCGCACCGGTATTGACCGACCTGAGCATCTGATCAGAGCCCATCATAGCTTCAACAGAGCCCGTCGTTTCCCATCGCTGAGCCGAAGCAATCAGCAGTTGATCACACTGCCCGCCCGAAGAAGTAAGCGGTCCACCGAGGCGTGGCTGCCGGTCCACTCGGCCGAGACCTCTGATGGTACGCCCTCAATCAGGCGTTCTCCAGACGTTGATGATTCCTCTCGCGATGACAGCCGTCTCGGGTTGAATTGTGTCGAGCGATCAGGCGCACGGAGTCGCGATCCACGATCGCGACTCCATTGATTCTGAAAGCGTCGAATCGAATCTCAAGGCGGTGCGGCTGGTGATTCTCAACACGCCGGCGCGAGTTTGCGAAGCGAACACCGTCTGCTTCTTCAGGAGTCCGATGACCGAGGGCCACCTTCGCGCCCCGATCGGGTGTCCGGACCCCACGGGACTTCAGGGAGCGACTTCAGGTAGCGTCCGACGTGGTCGGCACCGTCCTGCTCTCGGTCGCCCCCTTCAATGCGAGGGTTCAGGCCTCTGCCCGAAGGGCAACAAGCGGATCGACCTGCGTGGCGCGTTGCGCCGGCACGATACAGGCGGCGAGTGAAACCCCCATCAG
>JBPYEE010000774.1:0-13621 GCA_051985095.1 Vicinamibacterales bacterium
AACGAGTCGGTCGCCAATACAGTGTTGATCATTGCTATCCGGAGCAATGGTCCGAATCCGCGGTGTGCGTATTCCGGGACCGTTCAAGTCACACGTTCGCAGTGAGCGGGTCCGTCATCGGTTTTCCAGCCTCCAGCGCCAGCAGAATTCCGTCGAGATTCACCGGCGCGCGGCGGAAGACTTCGTCACCCAGCGCCGCAGAAATCGCGTTCAGAACCGCCGCGCAACCGGACGCAACCGGAGGCTCGCCAATGCCGCGCGCTCCAACCGGCGTCTCCGGATCAGGAAGCTCGACGGCCGTCCAAGCCATGTGTGTCGGGGCATCGAGGATTGTTGGGGGTTTGTTGTAATGGAACCGTCTGGCGAGTGGCACGCCGTACTGCTGGTCATACACCCATTTCTGGCCGATGGCATGTGAGATACCCAACATCGAACGGCCCAGGATCTGGCCGCCCAGCGCCGCTGGATGGATAACCGTCCCGACGTCTGCGACGGCGAGGAAATCGACAATGTGGTATGCGCCCGTTTCGACGTCCACTTCGACTTCAGCAAACGACGCGACGAAAGACAGCGAGCTCCCGTCGTGGCGGTACGTGTCCCGTGCCACGCCCATCAGGCCTTGACCGGCAAGTGCGGTCGCAGAGGCAACCGTGAACTTGTTGATGTCCTTGGGTAGCTCGTGACCGTCGTAGACGCCCCCGAGCTCGATCGCCCGCTGCGCGGCGTGCGCAAGCGTCATGCCGGCACCGCCGCCTCTGCGCGACACGCGCTGGTCGGCCACGATGTAGTCTTCGGGCCGGCCGCCGAGATCCTTTGCGGCTATCTGCTGCAGCTTCGTGATCGCATTGCTCGCCGCGGCATGCGCGGCGCGCGTCATCGCGTGCGTCGTCTGGCTGCCGCCAGAGACGCAGCTCCAGGGCAGGTTCTTGGACGTGTCGCCCCACGTGATGTCGACCTTGTCCCAGGGCACGCCCATCATTTCCGCCGACACCCGCTGGCAATCCGACCACGCTTCGGTGCCAAGATTGCCGATGCCAGTGTGAATGGACATTCGGCCGTCCGGCTTGATGACAAAGAGCCCGTCGAAGCCGACTGAGCCGGCGCTATACGAGCTGATCGCCACGCCACTGCCACGCACCTTCGAGCCCTGGCGCTGCCCGCTCCGGGCCGTGCGTTCATCCCATTTGAACATCTGCGCTCCCTTATCGAGCGCCTCTTTGATGAAACAACTGGTCGAGTACGCCCGGTCGCCGCGCGCACTCGCGGGGCCGAACTTGGCTTTGCCCGCAGGTGCATTGATCTTCCGGATCTCGACCTGATCGATCCCGAGCTGGCGTGCCGCCTTGGCAACCACCGGCTCCATCAGCACGATGCCCTGCATGCCGCCCGGCTGGCTCTGCGCGCGGCGAGGCGGCGTGTTGGAAATCGCGGTCACGCCGCGCCAACGCATAGCCTCGGGCTGAAACATCAGCGACGCGAAGCGGCTGGCAGTGTTGCCGTCACCTCCGGGGCCGTACGGCCCGCCGTCGACCACGGTGTACATATCGAGCGCGGTGATTCGGCCCTCTTTGGTAAACCCGACCTTCATCCGGCCGTGCAAGGCGGGACGCGCGCCACCAATGCCGTGCTCTTCCTCGCGACTAATCCGCATCTGCACCGGCGTGCCCGTCTTCTTGGCGAGGAGCGCCGGGATAATGTCCGTCACCGACCCCGTCCCCTTGCTCCCATAACCGCCGCCGCAGTACTCGCTGATGACCACGACGTTGTCAGGCTCGAGGCTCAACCAGCGCGAAACCGACATGACAGTCTGCACGACGCTTTGGGTTGACAGGTGAATGAACAGCTTGCCGTTCTCCCAGTACGCCATTGAAGTGCGACTCTCGAGGCACTGATGGCTGGTGTTCGGCGTCACAAACGTTTCGTCGAGGATGAGTGACGCCTTCTTGAAGCCGGCGTCGATGTCGCCGTACGACCAGGGCGCATCGGTGTCCTTGCCCAACGGGAGACGACCTGCCCTGTACTCCTCGACCTCCGCTGCCGTCCATTTCAAGTCGTGAACCTCCGGAGGCGGCAACGGCTGGCCCGGCACTGGGGTTGGACGCACCCAGACGTTCCCCTCCACACGGGGATTCATCGCACCCGGCAGCAGCGACGCGACCGGATCCACACTGAACGGCAGCGGTTCCCACTGAATCTCTATCTTTTCGATCGCTTCGACAGCCGTCCGTTCATCGACCGCCGCGACAGCCAGGACCGGTTCGCCCTGATACAGGGGTTCGTTCGTCAGCGCCTTCTCGCTCCTTGGGTTCGCTCTAATGAGCTGGCCCGCGTCATTGACCTGATCCTTGGGACCAGGCACGTCGTCGGCCGTCAGAATCGCTTTCACTCCGGGCATGGCGAGCGCCGCGCTGGTATCGATACTCCTGACACGCGCGTGCGGGTAACGGCTCAGCAGGAGTCGCGCATACAGCATCCCCGGCGCGCGGAAGTCCTCGGAGTACCGCGCACGACCGGTGACCTTGGAAAGGAGGTCAGGCGTCGAGTAGTTCTGACCAACCAGCTTCTGTTCAGCCATTTCGGACCTCCACGCAATACAAATTCTGCGGGATTGGGCCGCGTCCTAAACGTGAGTAGCATACACCTTACAGGCAGACCGGCAGCTCCCGAGAAGCAGCTGCGTCCTATTTTCGTAAACGCTGACGATCGCACGGCGGCTGTGCCTGCTGAAAAACCAGAACTTGTTGCCGCGATTGATGTTGTTGGCATTCACGGATAAGCTTCGCGACGATGCGAACCGTGGTCGTTTCGCTCTTCCAGACCTTGCAACAGTCGATACGTTTGCCCGGCGGCGGCTGCAGCTTGAGATCCTCGCCCTGCGACACCAGATTTCTGCCCTCCACTGATCGCGCCCGGAGACTCCATCTGACACAGGGCGACCGGATGTTGGTTCTGGCTGTCGAAGGTCTGGCGCCAGAAGCGATCGTCGGCCGTCATCGTCAAGCCCGAACCGGTCATCGGCGGGCTGTCGGCCGCAATAATTCCCGCACGCTCGGTTGGTGCTCACGCCGCGACTAGTTCGAGGCCATCCTCGTGATGGAGCCCGCCCCAAATTGGCGTGGCCACGACGCGAGGGCCAGCGGGCAGTTGGTGGCCGTTCGACGTGGCCGCTCGATCAGGCGGAGGATCGGGGATTCCCGGTCCCAAGCGCGAATGTGGGCGGCCGCGGTTGTCATGGAGCACCCAGCGCCCAACACCTCGCGCAGATGCCGCTCCGTTAATGGAGCCGAGAAATCCAAACACTCACGGCGAATGGTGCCCGCCAAGCATTCGCAACAGGAATTCACCTGTGGCGCCCGAACCTGCGTTCGGAGGACCGTCAGCCCCATCGCCTCCAACGTGCGATCCGTAGCCTCCGAGTAGATGCTGTCGCGATCGTGGATCACGTACCGATGCGGCTGATCACCCGCAATGATCATGCGGAACTGCTGGGCGGGCCGCCGTCGGTGCTCCGTCGTGTTCCAGTGGACGATACGTCAGGTGCCGACTTCCCGGACCACGAACAAATACACGACACGAAACGTGTCCGTGGCCGTGACGAAGAAATCGCACGCCGACACGCACTTCGTGTGATTCCGCACGCAGGTGCTCCAGGTGTGCGACCCGGTCGTCGAACGCGGCGGCGTTCGCGGCGGCATGTACCGTCGCACCGTTGGGGCGAGACGTCAATTCCCAGCTTCACGAGGAATTCCGCGGCGATCCGTTCCTCTCCCCAGGTCCAATTGGCGGTGGCCATCTCCGCGATCAACGGCCGCAGATTGGCAGGGATTCGCGGACGCCCTGCCACGTGGGATTTCCACCGCCAGATCAGTCCAACGCCCTTTCGATGCCAGCAAATCAGCGTGTCGGGCTTGACGATCACCAGCAGCTGACGCCAGTCGATCAATCGCGCCGAGGCTGACCAGCGCGACGCGTGTGGCATCGTCGGCGCGGTGCGGCGCGGCTTCACTTGACGCTCGAGATACAGCGGCAATTGCATGCGTCGGCACCAGTTCTCCGCAGCGAGCCGCACGCGTGAGTGCAGTGTCAAGTATCCGAGGCGTGCGATGTCCGCGAGCACATGGACGACGGTGCTGAGGGCGCGGCGACGCCCGACCTAGCTCATGCTCTGAAAGCCTACGCGATCAGCGCGTGAGCCTCTCACTGGCTGCAGGCGATTCGCAGAGTCGGTCGCTCAGAATTACCGAAAACTGCCGCAGATGACGTTTTGCGAGGCCACAGCACTTCAAAACACCCGCATGAAAGGCATAGGGTAAATTTGTTTTTGGTACATTTTGAAATGTTAGAATCGCGCGATTGATATAAGCATTCCGCCTTGAGATATCTGCGTGTCGCCTATTGAGGGACGTGGATCCGCAAAACTCACATCCGCGATCAACGCTGATCGCCTTGAGACTTGGCGTTGGCGATCGATATTCGATAACGTCCTTTCGCCGACGTGAAAATGTGACTCGATGGGTAAGGCCAAGATCGCGAGGGCGAGCAGTCGACAGACGGCCGCAGGGTACTGGAGCGCGCGATGGCATCAGATTGGACCCAGCGGGGGTTTCATTCGCAAGGACACCGGAACAATCATTCCGAAACGAAGATTTCGACGCACAACGTCGGAAGCTTGACGAAGAAGTGGGCTTTCGCAACAACCGGCGCCATAGATTGCGCGATTGCGGCCACGAACGATCGTGTCTATTTTGGGAATTTCGACAAGAAGCTGTTCGCCATAAATCGTACGTCAGGCACTGTGAGCTGGGATTTCACGACCGGCGGGTTTATCGATTCATCGCCGGCCTCTCATCACGGGATGGTCTTTATTGCCTCAAATGATGGAAAGGTGTATGCGCTGGACGCCGGAAACGGCACTCTCGGGTGGCAGACCGTCATTGGCGGAACGCGGTTCTCGTCACCGGCAGTGACGGAGGGGAGGCTCTACGTCGGAGGTCAGAACGCCGTCACGGCCTTACGGACCAGTGACGGGACGCTGGTCTGGTCGAGGCCGACGACCGGGATTATCTTGGCATCTCCGGCAGTCGACGAGAACTCAGTTTACATTGGGGGAGGTAGCGACAATCGAATATCCGCCCTTCGCAAAGAGAGTGGCCATAAACGATGGTCGTTCGATACGGGTAACTTCACGACATCGTCTCCCGTTGTACGGGACGATCAGGTGTGGGCTGGCACACAGGGCGGAGATGTCTATTGCCTGCAGGCGAAAACCGGGTCTGTCATATGGAAGCAGGCGATCGGGCCGGTCCAATTTTCATCTCCGGCACTCGTTGATGACACGATATTCTTTGGTTCCCTCGACAACTCTCTGTATGCCCTGGATGCAGACAGCGGGAAAATCCTTTGGAGCCATGCAACCGGCGATCTGATCGACTCGTCACCCTGCGTGGCCAACGGTGTCGTGTACGTCGGGTCGTTCGATCATTCCCTCTATGCGTTGAACGCTCGGACGGGCTTGGTGCTCTGGAGCTTCGCCACTGCAGATGGCATCATTTCAGCGCCGTCGGTTGTCCACGAGCACGTGTATGTTGGTTGTGATGACGGAAGTCTTTATGCTTTCGGGCTGTGACAGTATGACACGGCATTATCGGACGGTCGGCGTGTCGGCGTCCGCCAAGCACCACACAGTGTTCCTACCGCAGGAGTGGTCCACGCACGCTCGGTCTGAGTAACTCATCAGGCGCGGCAGGTGGCCTGGACGCTCGCCGGACGCGCAGAACCCGTTCGGTTTCCGATTCGCGACCACGATCGTAAGTTTGTGGGCGGTTGCGATGCCGTGTGCGAGGCTGAGGACGTTCGAATCGTTCGAACGCCAGTTCAAGTACCCGAGGCGAATGGGATCGCGGAGCGGTTCGCCCGGACGGCTTGAGCCGAATGCTTCAGCGTCGCACCGACATCCATGACATCCGCCGGCCGACCTGCGCCGTGCACGATCTTATCTCACCGCCTCATCGACGGCGGCCATTGGTCGCCGCTGTCCGACCGAAAGCCACACGTCACGCGCACAGACGCACGGTTACCCGGGCAGCAGACGCAGAAAATCCACCTCGGGGCGGCGGCGATAATCGCTATAGGGACTCTTGGGGTATTTTGCGCGAAAGGTTTCAAACAGTGCGTCGTATTCTGTTCGGTCGGTGACCATGACTACGCGGCCGTCGAACACCTGATTGCCGATCTTTACGCGCACGTTCGGATTGCGGGCGATGCTGGCAATCCAGCTTTTGCCGCCGGGAAACTTCTGCCCACGCGGATAATCAGCATGTAAATAGAGATTGCCGTTATGAGTCACAAAGAAAATCGTCACGGAGTGAGGGATCAGGTACCAAGGGTGAGTCTCGACGAAAAGGGTCGGATATCTATTGGCGAACGTCCAGTCGGAGGGTAGCGTCGTTGCCACGTCCCCTTTGAGCCAGAGCCCTGGCAGCCGCTGCTTGGGATCGAGTCCCGTGATGCTCAGAACCGCCAGCGCTAGGACCAGGCCTGCGACGAGTGTTACGGCGCCTTTCAACAGAATCTTCATCGTTCCCTCCCGAACGTAAGGCAACAGACGCGCACGCAATTGTGCCCGAAAGACGATACGACTGAGGCATATCCGTCGGAAGTTGAGCCAAGACAGCCTCACCGCAAGCTCTGCATCGATGTCTCCGAGCGGAAGTGTCGCAACTCCTCGGTCGACGTGTAAGAAGCGTAAATCCCATCCGTTACGCAGCAGACGCGTACTCGTGAAGGAATCCGAGACGGTCACGCCGTTTCAGTGGTATCGGTTGCGCCCCCCGGTCCACAGCACCGCCAGCCTGCGACCCTTCGGCGGCGACAAGTCCAGGCTCCGGTGCGGCCACCAACAGTTGTAATGATCACGGTGAGCGAGCGCTCGAGATGGCGTGCATTCAGGATCAACCGCCAATCCAGACACTCGGCGTTCGGGTGCGCCGTCCACTTGGCAGATGGACGCGACGGCTGGCGACCTCGATGGAGAACAGGACGTAACCGCTGGAGCCAGCCGGTGTCGACCGTGCAGAAACCCACTGCAAGGGCACTTTCGCTTGGGCGCAAGAACTCACGCCACGATCGAACCCTTGCGCTTGCCTGCTGGACCGAGCTGTTCCTCGCTCAGGATCTTCGTGACGGTGGTTGCCGACACGACGATGCCGACGCCTTTCCGCCGCGCGTTCCGGCTGTTTGCTCGCGTGTTTTCCCTGCCGATCTCGGACCGCGGCCCGCGGAGTCGAGCCCGAAATGTCAGCGATACCAGCGCGTAACCACCGGTTAAGCAGTAACTTGACGTGAGTGACGGTTGTTCGAATCCGAATGCCGGTCTAGATCCGCCAGTGCAAGTCCGCGCTTTCGGCGCTAGAATCGCCGGCGCCTCCGCAGCAACTGAATGCGAGTCGCAGTAGAAGACGAAACGCTCAGGTTCACCGACGTACGTCGCAGGCTGAAAGCGATGTTCATCGGATCGATTGGCAACCTCGTCGAGTGGTACGACTTCTACGCGTACACGGCGTTTGCGCTGTACTTCGCGAATTCGTTTTTCCCCGGTAACGAACCCGTCGTGCAGCAGCTGAATGCGGCGCTAGTCTTCGCCATCGGGTTCATCATGCGGCCTGTTGGCGGACTCCTGTTTGGATTGCTCGCCGATCACCACGGACGGCGGAACGCCCTGATGCTGTCGGTGGTGCTGATGTGCTTCGGCTCGCTCGTGATTGCGGCTACGCCGACCTACGCCGCGATCGGAGTCGGGGCGCCCATCGTCCTTGGCGTGGCACGCATCCTCCAGGGTCTCAGCCTCGGCGGCGAATATGGCGCAAGCGCAACGTATCTGACCGAGGTGGCCGGCGAGAGACATCGCGGCTTCTACGTCAGTTTCCACTATGTGACGCTCATCGGAGGCCAGTTGGGCGCCCTCGTCGTGCTGCTCGTGCTGCAGACGATGTTTCTGACGCCAGCGCAGATGAGGGCGTGGGGATGGCGGATCCCGTTTGGGATTGGCGCGCTGCTGGCGATCACTGCGCTCATGATGCGGCGCAACCTGCACGAGACCGACGACTTCATCGAAGCCAAAATGCCGCAGCGCCGAGAAAGCTCGGTTATGGCCCTGCGCAGATATCCGCGCCAGATACTGATTGTCGTGGGCCTCACCGCCGGAGGAACGACCTGCTTTTACACCTACACGACGTATATGCAGAAGTTCCTCAAGCTATCGGTGGGGCTGACGGACAACCAGACAACGCTGGTCAGCGCCGCCTCGCTCGTCTTCGCTTCGCTTCTGCAGCCGATCTACGGGGCGATATCCGACCGCATCGGGCGGAAACCTCTGTTGATATGGTTCGGTCTGATGGGCACGCTCTTCACAATTCCGTTGCTTCGCGCGCTTCAGGCGACAACGAGTGCCATGGGGGCCTTCCTGCTGATCGCAGCCGCGTGGATGATCGTCGCCGGCTATACCTCCATCAACGCCCTTGTCAAGGCGGAGCTCTTCCCCACCAACGTGCGCGCAACAGGCGTTGGCGTGCCGTACGCGATCACGACTTCCATCTTCGGCGGTCCAGCGGAGTCGATCGCACTCTGGTTCAAGTCGATCGGTCGCGAGGCGTGGTTCTCCTATTACCTCACGCTGGTGATCGCCGTGGCACTCCTGGTGTCACTCGCGATGCGCGATACGAGAATGCATTCCGCTATCGGTCGTCACGAATGACCCGTTCGCCTGACACGCGCGTTGTCATACCCGACGACGACCCGCCGGTGATGTCGCCGAGCACAGCGTACAAGAAGCTCGATGGATATCAGGTCGCTCTATTCACAAATCGGCCCGCGAATGCCGCTGACCTCATCCGCCGCGTCGGCGACGCCTCCGTGGTCATCAACATCCGAGCAAGCACGAAGTTCACTGCTGACGTGTTGAACGGGTGTTCGAAGCTCCTGTTGATCTCCATTTGGGGGACCGGGACCGACAATGTCGATTTGGCTGCTGCGCAGGCGGCTGGAATTCGCGTTACGAACACTCCCGGCGTGGCAGCAATCGCTGTGGCGGAACACACTATCGCGCTCATCATGGCGGTCGTCAAACAAGTCGTCGTCGTCGATCGTCAGGTGCGGCGCGGCGAGTGGCCGCGTGCGATGGCGACCCAGCTTCGCGGCAAGACGCTCGGGCTGATCGGCACAGGCGCGATCGGCCGTGAAGTCGCCGCACTCGGAAAGGCGATTGGAATGCACGTGATCGCCTGGACATTTCGGCCACGCGCCGATGGCATCGAATACGTATCGTTCGAAAATGTGTTCCGGCAGTCCGACGTCGTCAGCGTTCACGTCCGCCAATCGCCGGAAACAACCGGGCTGATCGGCCGCGAACATTTCGAGCTCATGAAGCCGCACGCGGTGCTCGTGAACACCGCTCGCGGGGCGATCGTCAGAGAACGGGACCTGATCGACGCGCTGCGGGTGAATCGGATTGCCGCAGCCGGCCTGGATGTGTACGAAACCGAGCCGTTACCAGCAGACTCGCCTCTGCCCACGCTGGACAACGTGGTGCTCACGCCGCATGCCGCGGGTATCACGCCGGAAACGACAGAGACAGGCCTCGCGGCGGCAATCGACAATGTCCTTTCGTTTCTTGCGGGCGACTCGAAGAACGTCGTCGTTTAACGCCTGTCTGAGCCGGCGTGCGTAAGACCGTCAGACCCATCGCCGCCAGCATGCGGTCCACCCGTGATTGCCGAAAAATCCGAACATGTTGCGGCGGACCCGGGAGCCTCACAGGTGATGACATGTTAGCTGGGCACAGGTACTGGCGATGGCGCTATTCCGATCGGAGCGCGTGCATCGGCGGAATTGATGCCGCGCGGCTGGCGGGGATCAGCGCCGCGACGAACGCGCACAGCGTCAGCGAACCGGCGGCCACGGCCAATGCGACCGGATCCCAGAACGTCACACCGTACAACTGCGCCGCAATCAACCGTCCGGCGCCGATCGCCAATGGCACCCCTACGACCAGTCCGAGCGCAACGCGCGTGAACGCGCTGCGCAGCACGAGGTTGAGCACGGCCCCTCTATCGGCGCCGAGCGCCATGCGGATGCCGATCTCGTTCGTCCGCTGCGCGACTGAGTACGCCGTCACGCCGTAGAGGCCGATCGCGGCGAGCAGCAGCGACACACCGCCGAAAAGACCCGCGAGGCTCGCGACCGAGCGCTCCTGATCGAAGGTCAGCGCGATCTGCTGCTCCAGCGTCCGCACGCTCGTCACCGTCAGATTCGGATCGACCTGCGCCAACTCTTTCGTCACGAGCGGCTCGAGCGCGCCCGGCGACTGCTTCGTCCGCAACATGATCCCGGTGACGAAATGCGACTGGAACTCGACGCGCGTCATTACGCTGTTCACGTAGTTCACGTTCTGCGCGAGCGGGACGTAGAACATCGGCCGTGGCGGAAGCCGGAACTGGAAGCTGGCAAACCTGGCGTCACGAACGACGCCGATAATCCGGAACGTGCCGACGTTCTGCGGCTCGTCGAGGCCGAAATGCTGGCCGATCGGATCCTCGTCGCTCTTGAAGAAGCGCTTCGCGAACGCCTCGTTGACGATCGCGACCGGGGCCGTCGTCTCGTTGTCCGCTTCCGTGAACGCGCGCCCGCGCATCATCGTCATGCCGAGGTTCGGCAGGTAGTTCGCGCTTACGCGATCCCACGACGCGCCCGCGTTGTCCCCAGGCTTCGGCGGCGGATGGCCGGCGACGAGAATCAGCTCGCCCCAGTTGTCCGTCAGCGGGTTGTAGAGCGCGAGGCCCGAGCCCTGCACGCCCGGCAGACGGTTCAACCGATCTTCGAGTGTTCGGTATATCGCAGCCAGCTGCGGCACCGTGTACGTCGAAGATGGCCGGTTGATCGCGACAAGCACACGATCGGGCACCGCGAACCCGAAGTCCTGGTGCTCGATGTTGTTCAAGCTGCGGCCGAGCATTGTCGCGCCGGCGACGAGCACGACGGAGAGCGTCGCCTGGACGATCAGCAATGCGGTCCGAGTGAAGGACGAATGATCGCCCGTCGATCGACCCGATCCGCGCAGCGCATCGATCGGATCGGTCCGCGTCGCCAGCCAGGCGGGAACGGCGCCGAAGAGCACGCCGGTGATCACCGCGAGGCCGAACGCGAACGCCAGCACGAGCGGCGACGGGCGTGTGCTGATGGGGAGAAACGTCGAGACGGAAAACGCCAGTGAGAGCAGCAGCCGCGCCGCGCCCGTCGCGACGACGAGGCCCGCGATGCCGCCGCCGATGGCGAGCAGGATGCTTTCGAAAAGCGCCTGCGCGACGATCTGCGATCGCGAGGCGCCGATGGCCATCCTGACTGCCGTCTGCGTCCGCCGGGCGACCGAGCGCGCCAGCAGCAGGTTCGCGACATTAGCGCAGGCGATCAGCAGCACGAGTCCGCAGACGGCCATCAGCAGTTTCAGGCTCTGGCCGTACTGCTCTTTCATCACGCCGACGCCCGCGCCAGCAGGCACAAGCGCGATTGTCTGCTTCGGCAGCACGTGCGCGACGTCGGTCAGCCAGTTCGCCGGCCACCCCGACTCGCGCGGGATCCATTCGCGCAGGACACCGGTGAGCCGCGGCGCGACGCCGTCGGTCGACGCGCCCGGCTTGAGCCGGCCGATGACGCGCAACCAAGCGGAGACAGGCTGCCGCAGCAGCGTGTTGCCGCCGGTGATCATCGGTTCTTGCTGAATCGGGATCCAGAGGTCGGGCGGGTTGTTGCGGAGTGTGTCGCCGAAGAATCCCGGCGGCGCGACGCCGGCGACCGTGAACGGGTGGCCTTCGATGACGAGCGTCTGGCCGACGAGTGATTGATCGCTGCCGTAGATCGCCTCCCACGAGTGGTGGCTGAGTACGACCACAGGCGGCGACACTGGCGTGTCATCGGATGCCGTGAAGACGCGTCCGCCGAAGGCGCCGATGCCGAAGGTGGTGAAGTAGTTGCCGGTGACGTATTCCGAGCGCAGCGAGCGCGCGGCGACGTCCACACCGGGGCGGCGGACGCTGACACGGAAACCGCCAGCCTGAAACGCCGTCAGCTGCTCGAACTCGGGCGCTGCGGTCTCGATACGCTGGAAGAGTGGGAAGGAGAACATGCCCCAGCGATCTTGTGGCCCGCCTTGGACGCAACAGTTGTCGCCGTCCCCGATGCGGTAGAGGCGTTCGGGATCCGCCACCGGCAGCGAGCGCAGCATCACGGCATGGATGAGCGTGAAAATCGCGGTCGTGCCGCCGATGCCGAGCGAGAGCGTCAGTACGGCCGAGGCAGTGAAGACGGGGGAGAGACGGAATTGGCGGATCGCGTAACGGATGGCGCCGACCGGATCGTCCATGCGGATCGGTTAGACGGCATAGACCCGCCATCCGTTGACCTGGTAGGGTCGAGAGCTGGCGCGGTAGCCCGGAGGATTCGCCTTGGCTGTGTCCGGGGTTTCCCCCTTCGTGCCCGGTTAGGAGAATCCGTAGCTCCGTTTCCAGCTCCCGCCGCATCGCACGCAGCATGCGGATTTACCGCACTACGCGCTCCTGCACCGTTCGCGTCAAGGGTTATGAGGCCCGTCAGTGTGGAAGCCGCTGCCTCGCGATGGTCAATAGGCAACGCGGTAGGCGTTAAAAAGCCCAAGGTTGCCATACAACCACGCTTTGCTCCACCGCTTCCACCCGAAACCGTGACGTTGGCCGGCCCTGCCCAGATGGTACCGAATCTTCTTCTCTACCCAGTCTCGGATGTAGGAGAAGCAACGACTCGCGTGACCGATCGCAAAGTACTGCACCCAGCCCCGCAGAATGGGATTGATTCGCGCAATCACCGCTGCGATGGGCCGGGACCGATGACTTCGAAAAACCTGCTTGAGCGTCTGCAGCAACGCCGTCCGCTTCTTGGCTCGCGGCGTCCGCAGCGCCATCCATCGGCCTCGCCGACTGCGAATCCGCCGGACCTCAAAGCCCAGGAATCCGAAGCTCTCGCCTTGCGTCAGGTCCACTCGCCGACTCTTCTCCTCGTTGACCTCGACCTGCAGTTTCGCCAACTCCTCCCGCAGTCGCTGTTCCACCGCCGTGCGCAGCCAGCACTGCCGCGGGTGGGCGTCCACGAGCACCACCAGATCATCGGCGAAGCGAGCGTATTCGACGCCCGTCCACTGCTGGTAGCGGGTGGCGGCCTTCGCCCGCTCCAGCATGCGATCTACCTCCGTGAGGTAAACGTTACTGAGCACCGGCGAAATGACGCCGCCTTGTGGAACGCCTTGTCGACCCGACGCTTTCAGAATCAACCGCAGGAGCCATAACACTGCGTCGTCGCGGACCCGACGAGCCACCTTCGCCAGTACGATGTGATGTCGCACCGTATCGAAGTAGGATCTCAAATCCAAATCGATGACGTAGGTTTTCCCCTGGAGGATTGCCTCCGAGACGCGCTGGACCGCCGCATGTGCGGATTGCTTCGGCCGGTAGCCGTAGGACCCCGGTTGGAAGTCAGCTTCGAAGATGGGTTCCAGGATGAGTTTGAGCGCACCCTGCACCACCCGGTCGCGGATGGACGG
>JBPYEE010000775.1:0-3216 GCA_051985095.1 Vicinamibacterales bacterium
TGATCACCAGATGGTCGCCGCGCTCGTAGAAGGCGCCCGCCCGTTGCGCGTCGCGCGCGAGGCCAGGATGGCCTGCCTCGTCGTAGACGATCGCGCGCGCGGCGAGGTCGGACAGCTGCATCAGATAAACGAGATGCAACCCGTTGAATTCCTGCAGGCGGATATTCGTGACGAGCAGGTCGTAGCGAGCGGCGGTCAGCCGCTGGCGGGCGGTCTCAAAACGGCTCTGCGGATCGACGAGCGCGATCGATCCGATCGCTTTGGCGAGCGCACTCCGAGCGGCCGCATCGGGCTCGACAAGCAGGACACGTTTGTGTAGTGCGGCGCTCGATGACAAAGCGTCCGGATCAGCGAAAGATCCTACGCGAAATGCGATCGATCGTTACATCGAAATTTCATCCCTTGACGTTGACAAACGCCCGCGTAGGTTCTAAAAGTCGCTAGGAGGGATGACTTCCGACCCGGACACGGTGCGCGGCGATCAAGACTGGCGCGCGCTGTTACGCACGCGCGCCAATGTGTTGGTCACCGGTTCGAAAGGTGCGCTCGACGGGTTCGTGGGCGCCTGCCGATCGGAGTTGCGCCGGCCGCTCTCGATCGTCTCGGCCGCCGGCCCGCTGTCCCTCCACTGGTCCAGCACGTTGGTGATTACGGATGTGGATCGGCTCGACACCGCGTCGCAGCGCACCCTGGCCGCCTGGATTCACGACCCCGAGAATTCGGATACGCAAATCATCTCGCTGACCGCCGTTCCGCTGTTTCCACTCGTCGATGCGGGCCGCTTCGATCGCGATCTCTTCTATCGTCTCAACACCATTCATCTCGAACTGCCCTCGAACTGACGGCAGCCGCCGGGGCACGGCGTCGCAGGGACGCCCCGGCTCTGTCCCGGGCAATCGCGCGCCGATCCTGAGAGATCGGGCTCGCATCGTCGGGGTCGTGACCGGAGCGCCTGCGCCCCGTCGCACACCGCCGCGACGTGACGTTCCTCCGGCCGGTCGTCGGATCGTGCGGGATGGCACCTCCGAGAAGCGAGCGTCGGAATGATATCGTCTGCACATGCGAAGCGCTGCCCTGATCCTGTCCGGCCTCCTCGTTTCGCTCTCGCAAGCCGGACGCCCCACGGTGTCCGGTTCCGCCTGCGTCACCGCCACTGCGACTTGTACGGAGTGGGTGGCGCTCGGCTCGAGCGGTGCGCGCTCTCTCATCTACCGCTCGCACTCGCTTGACGCGCGCAACGCAACCATTCGCCGGGCGCTCCTGATGGTGCACGGCACGAACCGCAACGCGGACCACTATTTCTCCACCGCGGTCGCGGCGGCCTTTCTCGCCGGCGCCCTCGATGATTCGATCGTGATCGCGCCACGGATTGCCTCCGCCGCGGGGAGCTGCCACGACACCCTCGCCGAGCATGAAGTCAGCTGGAGCTGTACCGGCGACAGCTGGCGATCGGGCGGCGCGGCGGCGAGCGCTCCCGATCTGACGTCGTTCGATTTCGTCGATCAGATTCTCAAAAAGCTCGCCAACAGGAGCGTGTTTCCGAACCTTCAGGTGATCGTGGTGGCGGGACATTCAGCCGGCGGCCAGTTCGTCGCTCGCTACCAGATGGCCAACCGCGTGCACGACACGCTCGGGGTGCGCGTCACCTACGTCGTTGCCAACCCGTCGAGTTATGCCTGGCCCGACGCAACACGGCCGCGGCCGGTCGACGATGCTGCCCCCGACCGCGCGAAGGGAGCCTGGGAAACAGAGAAGGTGCATACCAGCTTCTCGTTCGGCCCGTTCGATGCGTCGGCATGCGCGAACTACAACCGCTGGCCGGCGGGCCTCGAGAATCGGGCCAGCGGGTACACCCGCCAGATCTCCGACGCGCAGCTGAAAACGCAGCTCGTGGCGCGGCCGACGACATTTCTCTTCGGCCAGGTGGATACGCTGCCCCTCGGCGGATTCGATGCGTCGTGTCCGGCGATGGCCCAGGGCGCGACGCGCCGCGCGCGCGGCGAGGCCTACGTCAAGTACATCAATGAGCAGCTCGGCGCCCGACACGACGTGCAAATCGTGCCGGAGTGCGGCCACAACGACCGATGCGTGTACACGACCGAATCGGTGCTGCCGATCGTGTTTCCCCGCGTGACGGAATGAGCCATCGGCCTGCGCCGTCGCGCGTATGAGGCGTGTGGACGCCATCGTGATGCCTGATACAGTTCCTTCGGATTCACCCGAACGGCACCGCCCACCGATGGTCCTCGTGACGCCGGCCGACGACTGGCGCGCCCTGCTGCGGACGCGGACCAACGCGCTCGTCAGCGGCTCGGCCGACGCGCTCGATGCGTTCGTCGATGCGGCCCGCGCCGAACTCCGGGAGCCGATTCTGGAGGTTGCTTGCGAGCAGGGGATGACGCTGACGCCGGCCCGCACGGTCGTCCTGCGCAACGTCAACCTCCTGGACCCGGCTGCACAAGCCGGTCTGGCTGCCTGGCTGGACGATCCCAGGAACAAACGCACGCAGATTGTGTCGGTGACGCCGGCGCCGCTGCTGTCACGCGTCAGTCTCGGTGAGTTCAACTACGCCTTGTACTACCGCCTCAATACCCTGTATTTCACAGTTCAGCTCGCCTAGCCGCGCCCCGACGACGGTGCACGCCGCGAGCGTCGCTGCGCCAGTTCCGTTTCTGTGATCTGGTGTCTCGTTCTGGGACGTCGCAGGAACCGACGCGTTTCCAGGACGATACGGACCGATCTCGTCGTGTTTCGTCAGGCTCGTGTTCCAGGATGGCACGTTCGCGCCATCGGTGCCGGCTCGCTGCCGAGCTAATAACCAGCGACAGTTCAATAAGTTACTGAGAATGTCGAAAGAGTCGTATGGTGGGCGGTGCTTTTGCTGTGCTTGAATGCCGCCATGATTCACGTCGTACCGCAAGCCGGGGCTGGCACCCGTGTGACGCCAGGGCCGAGGAACAAGGCGGTTTGGGGCCCGAAGCGAAGCTTCGTGTCGGCTATTGCAGTCTCATTGCTGGCGTGGGCGCCCGCCGCGTCGGCCGCGCCGCGCGACTGGCCGAGCACGCCGGGCTCGGCGGTCCAGAACTACAAAGTCGATCGAGCGCTCGGCAAGCGCGTCGCAGCCGGAAGCCGGACGCACATCAGCAGCGTCATCGTCGAACTCGTGCCCGGCGCGAAGGTGCCGCCGGAGTTCAGGAAGTTCGCGCGAGCCGACCG
>JBPYEE010000776.1:0-30553 GCA_051985095.1 Vicinamibacterales bacterium
CCGACGCGCTACAATTCGCGCGAAAATTCAGAATGTCCGCGCAAATAGCCGGGCATGCGTTCCGCGAACCCAGTCTCCGCTGTGGGTAAGCCGTAGAATAGCAGCCGGTAATCACGACACCGAGCGACGTTGACGATGGCGGATCCCTATCTCCGTGTCCATGCGGTGAACATCTACGTCAGAGATCAGGCGCGAAGTCTGAACTTCTACCTGAACACGCTCGGATTCCACATCGCCTTCGACGCGCGCGTCGGGTCTGGTACGCGGTTGCTGGCGGTGGCGCCGCCCGACGGGTCAGCCGTGCTGACGCTGATCCAGGCCGAGCCCGACTCTCCGCAGGCCCGCCTCGTCGGCCGCGCAACACAAGTGGTATTCGTGACCGAGGATTTACCTGCCACCTACACCGAGTGGCTGCGGCGTGGCGTTCGTTTCCGGAGCCCACCACGTCTTCGACGCGTCGTCTACGATCGGACGGGCCAGGCCGCCGATCCGGCTCTGTCGCGCTCGGCACCCGGGCATTACCAATCGGCGTGGGGCGGCGCCTTCACGCGCTTCGAGGACCTCGATCGGAACTCGTTCACGCTGGCGAGCTTCGACGAAGTCAGCCGCGCCGTCGAAGCGCAACGTCGTGCCGCCGCGGAGAAGCAGGAGGCCGACCAGCGCGCTGCCCGCGAGCTCGAGATCGCCATGCAGGTGCAGGCCCGACTCTTTCCTCAGCGACTTCCGATGATGCGCACGCTGGAGTACGCCGGCGCATGCGTCCAGACGCGCCGGGTGGGCGGCGATTACTACGATTTCCTCGATCTTGGAAGGGACCGTCTGGGGCTGGTCATCGGAGACATCGCCGGCAAGGGGATGCCCGCCGCGCTGCTGATGGCTAACCTTCAGGCCAATCTTCGCAGCCAATGCGCGACTGCGATCGACCAGCCCGAGCGCTTTCTGCAGACAGTGAACCGGCTCTTTTACGAGAGTACGGCCGACAACGCCTACGCGACGTTTTTCTATTCGGAGTTCGACGACCGAACTAGCCATCTGCGCTACGCGAACTGCGGACATTTGCCGGCAGTAGTGCTGCGACGCGGCGGCGAGGTCGAACGGCTCGAGGCGACCGCACCGGTGCTCGGACTATTCTCCACATGGGAGTGCCGGACGGCCGAGCTTCGCCTGTTTGCTGGAGATCTGCTGGCGATCTACACCGATGGAATCACCGAGGCCTTCGACGCTCAGTACGAGGAGTTCGGCGAAGGACGGCTGGTCGAGACGCTGAAGGCCCATCGTGAGCTGCCGGCACGAGATCTGATCGCCGCCGTTTACGAAGACGTCGGCCGCTTCAGTCCGCAGGAACAGCACGACGACATGACTTTGATCGTCGCAAGATGTCGGAACTGCTGAGAGACCGGACGACGTAATGCCCACATCGCGGCGGTCTGGATCGTTTTACGGACAAATAGTGTCTTGAGCGGGTGGTCGCTCCCCCAGTCGCACTCGCGGCACGCCACTCCGACTTAGAGGTTCGCGCATTCGCGGAGACCGCGTACCTCGGTGAGGTTGCCCTCGATCGCGTCGAAGAAGCCCGTGCTTCGGCCCGACGCCGGCTGATCGCGTCCAACTGATCGATCACGCAGCAGGTCCCGGGCTGAGGGTGCGGCGCTCAAAAAGCCGCAGTCCGCGCGCAGTGCGATCGAGTCTGCGCGTGATCGTCGCGTGTGGACGAGTCTTCCGCGCTCCACCCGTCGCCGTGTTCATGTGGCGCGAGGAACGCGGCGTCGGAGCGGCGTCGCTACCTGCCGTGCCCGGCCGGCGAGCTCGGGAGCATCCGCCGTCGATACGAAGACGAAAGGGGCACCGATGGCGTCGAGCAGCGACCTACACTGTAGTGTTTTAATTTGGTTCGCGCGAGTTGATCGCCAAGCTGGTCGTTTTGATTCTGGAGAGTTTTTGCGGACCGCAAGGCCGGTTCTCGGTGGCAGTTTTCCCTGAAATCGGGAAGTCAGGTGGTTCAGCGCGTGCACCACCGGAGGTTACGGCCAGCCGAAACGACAGAAGAAGCTGGGGCTCAAATTGTCGCCGTTCATCCGATTTCCAGCGCGTTTCATCCGACCGCCGGCTCGCGCCGCCGACGAGTTCGGCGATCCTCACGATCGGAGGACAAGGCCGATGACATTGATCTGTTCGATCGCCACGTTCGCCGCCTTCCTGTTCGCGGGGCCGCCAGGACCCGCCGCAGAGCGGTTCGACTACGTCGTCCGCGCCGACGTCTTTGCCGGCATGGCCGGGGACGACGCGCGGCTGCAGCACGCGAAGAGCGTGTGCGAGGACGCGCTCGCCGCCAATCCGAAGCACGCGGAAGCGCTCGTGTGGCATGGCGCGATTCTGTTCTTCGAGGCCGGCCAGGCGTTCGGCAAGGGCGACTTCGCAGCAGGCGGTAAGCTCTTCCAGCAGAGCCTGCAGGAAATGCACGACGCAGTGGCCCTCGCGCCCGATAATCCTGGCGTGCTGATTCCGCGCGCCGCAGTGCTCATCGAAGGCACGCGTCAGATGCAGCCCGAGATGGCGAAGCCGCTCCTCGAATCGGCCGTCGCGAATTACGAGCATGTGCTCGAGATTCAGGCGACAGTGTGGCCCACGCTCGGCGATCACGGAAAGGGCGAGCTCCTGTTCGGCCTCGCAGACGCATGTGCGCGGCTCGGACGGCAGGAGAAGGCGCGCGAGTACTTCAGCCGGCTGATCGCCGATGCGCCAACATCGGGTCAGGCGCCGCGCGCCAAAGCGTGGCTGGACACGGGCACGGTCCCGAAGGCCAGCGGCATCGGCTGCGTGGGATGCCACAAATAGTACGGCGCCGGCGCTGGCGGTGGATCGTCGGCGGCTACATCGTGATGGCCGCCGCGATCGCTGTCGTCTTCAGCGACATCACCATCTGGACGCCATGGCGCGTTACAGCGGAGGCGTTTCTGACGTCGCTGCTGTTCGCGGTCTGCATCGGGCCGCCGACGGCGTTCGCGATGCCGAAGCTGGTACCAACGATCTCTTGCCGCTTCGATTTTCCGTTCAACTGGATTGCGATCGCGGTGACGATGACCGCATTCGCCCTCGCCGGCAGCGCCGTCGCGATCGGCATCCTGATGCTGGTCGGCTATCTGCCGGCGGCCGCGTTCTGGCATTGGTATCTCGCATCAATCCGCGTGTCGGTGGCCGTCACGCTGATGATCGGTCTGTCCATCACTGTCCGCGAGATGAACAAAGCGCGGTTGCAGCGTGCGGTGACCCAGACGCAGCTCGCGTCGCTCGAAAGCCGCGTGCAGCCGCACTTCCTCTTCAACACGCTGAACTCGATTGCCGCGCTCACGCACGAGGACCCCGCCGGTGCCGAGCGAATGACAACGCAGCTCGCGGCGCTATTGCGATCGTCACTCGATGCGGAAGACACACCACTCGTCCCGCTCGGCGACGAGCTCGTGCTGATGCGGCATTATCTCGACATCGAGCGCGTCCGTTTCGGCGACCGCCTGCGCTTCACGATCACCCTCGACGGCGCGCTGGCCGACGCGCGTGTGCCGCGCATGGCGATCCAGACGCTCGTCGAGAACAGCGTAAAGTACGCCGTCTCTCCTCGGCGTGACGGCGCCACGATTGGCGTTTACGCTGTCGCGGCGAACGGCCGGCTTCGGATCGAAGTGCGCGACGACGGTCCGGGGTTCGAAGCAACCACCGTTCCGCCGGGCCACGGCCTCACACGATTGCGCGACCGTCTGCGACTGCTGTTCGAAGATCGAGCCGAGCTGACTATCGACGGGACTCCCGGCCAGACGACCGTCGCGATGGAGTTGCCGGCGTGATCCGCGCCTACGTCGTGGACGACGAGCGCCTCGCGGTGCAGCGGCTGACGCGTCTGCTGCAGGAGACACGCCGCGTCGAGATCGTCGGCACCGCGACCGATCCGCAACAGGCGCTGACGTTCCTGCGTGATCGCACCGTAGACGTGCTGTTCCTCGACATTCAGATGCCGGGGCTGACTGGATTCGAGCTGCTCGAGCAACTCGACGCGCAGCCGAAGGTGATTTTCACCACGGCGTACGATGAGCACGCCCTGCGAGCATTCGAAGTGAATTCGATCGACTACCTGTTGAAGCCGATTGATCCCGAACGGCTCGCGCGAGCGCTCGACAAACTCAGCCGCCTGTCTCCATCGCAGTCGGAGTCGGCAGACATTCGGGCCCTGGCGCGACAACTCGCCGCGGAGCTGACGCCTCAGCGGAAGCTCGAACGGATCGCGTCGCGCGTCGGCGAGCGGACGACGATCCTCGACGTCGCGCGGGTGACGCATTTCTTCTCGAGGGACAAGCTGACGTTCGCGGCAAGCGGCGGCCGCGACCACGTCGTCGATTACACGCTCGGCGAGCTGGAGGGGCAGCTCGATCCGCGGCGATTCGCGCGGATCCACCGCGGCACCCTCGTCAACGTGTCGATGATCCAAGAGCTCTTTCCTGACATCGACGGCAGCGTGCTTGTCCGGCTGAAGGACGAGCAGCGCACGCAGCTGAGCGTTTCTCGCGACCGTGTGCGCGATCTGAAGCAGCGCCTCGGAATCTGACTAGACACGATGCCGATCGGCTCACATGTGGTCGTCAGCACGGGATCGCTGCTCGTGGGGGCACGCGAGCAAGACGTCAACTCCGCCACACGCATCGACCGCGCGATCTCCTCGTTGAGCGTTGCGCTAGCCGTTCTATCGCGAGCTGTTTCAAAGCCCGTTCTGCCCCATCGCTCATCCGAAGCGATGAGCGATCAGATCACGCGGCGCGCTTGTGGAGATTGAGCAGCCCACCGAGCCGTGACTGTCGATGCACTCGGCCGGTTCCTGCTGTTTGGCGCCCCATCGATCAGAGCGTTCTCCAGACCTTGATGGTTGCTCTCACGTGGTAGTGTGCCAGGAACTCTGTCGCCGCTTTGAAAGTGTCCTTCTCAGAGTGGAATGATCCGGTCGAGACATTCTTCGGTTATCGACCGCACGAAGCGCTCCGCGCACGCATTCGCATTCAGCGCCCACAGGGTGTCTGCACCGCACGAATACCGGCTTCCGCGGGCCGTTCGCGACCGCGATTCTCTTCAGTGAGGTAGGCCATTCCTTCTCGCTCTCGGCGATCGAGCGACCCGGTGACGGCGAGGAGCAGCAACTGGAGGATCGAAACGTCGAGCTTGAGCCAGCATTTATGACGGACGCGGCAAAAATGCCCGCAATCCTTTCGATCCTGATGTGGAACATTACGCGACCGGCTGGAGAGGAATCGATACGCGAAGCGCGTCCGCCTCACGGCTTTCGCTTCGGCACGACCGACGCGATCACGGCGAGGATCGCTGTGCCATGCCGACGAATCTTCGCCGGTCCGATGCCGGAGATCGTTTCGAGCTCCGCTGTCGACTCTGGCAATCGAGTGGCAATGGCCGCGAGGGTTCGGTCATGCAGGATGACAAATGGGGCCGCGGCTCGACGTCGAGCTTCGTCGAGGCGCCACGCGCGCAGCGCCTCGACCACGGCCGCATTCACAGGTGGGTCGCTCGATGTCGGCTCGAATCGCGTTGCAGGCTGAGCGTGCCGCGACGACCTCCTCCTGCCTCCTCGCACCCGCGCTCGCCGACCGGTGTTCGCCCCCGGTACGGTAGGCGCCCTCATTCGCACCTCTTCAACACGGCCGGCCATCACATCGCGGCCGATCGGCGTGAGCGTCAGCGTCCGGTATTCATCGGCCGACGTGGCAATCAATCCCGCAGCGCACGCCGAATCGATCCAGCGCTCGATCACACGGGGCTCATGACTTCGGAGAAGGCCAGTGGTCGACAGCCGCGTCAGAGGCTCGGGCAGTCCATCCAGGTTGCCGGTCAACATCGAGGCGATTTTTCGCCGTCCGTACGGGATCGGTGCTCGCGCGATTCCGGACAGAATCTTCCGAACCAGCAGGCGGTCCGCTCCATCGAGCGGCTCACGATGGTCGCAATTGCCGCAAGCGCCGCAAGGCTCGCGGACGGCCGGATCGCCGAAGTAGCGAAGGATCGTCGCGCGAAGGCACGCGGTCGTGCTGGCATAAGCCACCATGCGTCGGAGCTTCTTGTGCTCGAGCTGCTTTCGATGCGCGAGTTCCGCCTGATCGATCTCGACCGCCTGACGTCGCGGCTCCTCATTGCGGTCGTGATCAATCAAGAACTCACGCGTCTTGACGTCGGCGTAGTTCCAAAGCAACGTGGCCCTGGCGGGACGCCCATCTCGGCCAGCGCGGCCGATTTCCTGGTAATACGCTTCGATGGACCCCGGTATATCCGCGTGGATGACGGCGCCGATGTCCGGACGATCGATCCCCATCCCAAACGCGTTCGTCGCGCACACGACGCGCACCTCGTCGGTCGCGAACGCTTCTTGCACCCGCGTTCTTGCCGCATCGCCCAAGCCACCGTGGTATGCCGCGGCGCGGATGCCGCCAGCTCGCAGGACGTCGGCCGCCGTTTCGGCCTTTTGGCGAGTGGCCGTGTAGACAAGCACGCGCTGATCGCCCACGAGCCCGGGCAGCAGTGCCTGCTTGTCGTATTCGCCGCCGACCGCCCGGACCGTTGGATAGATGTTCGGCCGATCGAACCCGGCGACGATGACGCGTGGCGCCCTGAGGCCCAGGAGGCCTGCGACGTCGTCGCGGACCTCGGGTGTCGCCGTCGCCGTAAGCGCGACAATCGGCGGACGTCCCTGTCCGTCGCTTCGGCGGCACGCCTCCGCGGCCGTCCGCAGGCGCCGGTAGTCGGGCCTGAAATCGTGTCCCCATTCCGACACGCAGTGCGCCTCGTCCACAACGAAACGCGCAACCATCAGCTGGCTGAGAACCCGGATGAAGTGTTGTGATCGAAACCGTTCCGGGGCGACGTACAGCAGCCGCAGTTGGCCGTCGCGTGCCGCTCCCGTCGCCTCGCGGCGGGCCTCAGGCGATATCAGTGAATGGACTGCGGCCGCTCGGATCCCGCGACGATTCAGCTCGTCCACCTGGTCTTTCATCAATGCAATCAGCGGCGAAACCACCAGCGTCGTCCCGGGGAGCAAGACGGCCGGCAGCTGAAACCCGAGCGACTTACCAGAGCCAGTGGGCATCACCGCCAGCACGTCCTGCCCGTCCAGCACCGCCCGAACCAGATCTTCCTGTCCGCCGCGAAACGCCGCGTGGCCGAAATGGCGATGCAGGCACGCCAGTAAATCCATCATCGATGAACAGAAGGATTGTATTCGGCGAAGCGATGGATTTGGTTCGCGACAATCGGACCCGCCCTGCCGGTCATCGGTCTCTCCATGGCGACATCAAAGCGTTGGAGACCCGGAGCGTGGAGCGGAAATCCGTGGGCAAACTCGTTGGTCGAGTCGGTTCCCGCGGCATACCGATGGAGAACCAGGGTAATCCACGCCGCACTCGGACGGGAACTCGTGCCGGCGCCCATTCCCTCGCAGCTCGAAGCGCTGATCGCTCCACAACGAAGCCGGAGACCTTGGCGCAGCGGCTTGCTCGGGGCAGCTTAAGAGTCGGCTACGGACCATACATGTGCAGACCACAGCCGTATCAAGCGAGCCAATTCCCGATCCTTGGTCGAGGCGAGGATAACTGCGCCGAGCGCCGCTAAAGCCGCTGAAATTCGATTCTGAACAGTATCATCTGCACCGTGATGTCAGCCTTTTTGAGGGGCGTGAGCCGCCAGCGCTGCCTTCCAACGTGGCTCATGGCCATGGTCGAAAATGAGCGCCATGTAGGTATAGACCACCGGGGTCAGATACAAGGTCAGGAGCTGTGAAACGAGGAGGCCGCCAACTACAGCGAGACCGAGCGGGCGACGCGCTTCGCCGCCCGCCCCCAAGCCGAGCGCGATGGGGATGCTTCCGAGCAGCGCGGCCATGGTCGTCATCATGATCGGCCGGAACCGAATCACACAGCCTTCGAAGATAGCATCCGTCGGAGTCTTGCCTTCGGCGCGTTCGGCTTCGAGTGCGAAGTCGATCTGCATGATGGCGTTCTTCTTCACGATGCCAACCAGCATGATGAGCCCAACAAACGAATACACGTTCAACTCGTCGCCGAACATCCAGAGCGTCACCAGCGCGCCGAGGCCTGTCGACGGTAGACCGGAAAGGATCGTAATCGGATGGATGTAGCTTTCGTACAACATCCCCAACACGATGTAGACCACTCCAATCGCGACGAAGAGCAGGATCCCGAGGTTCGTCATCGACTGCTGGAACACTTTCGCCGTGCCGTCGAACGTAGCCGTCACCGTGGGAGGGAGGATTCGGTCGGCGACTGCGCGCACGGCATCAACGGCCGATCCCAGCGACACGCCCGTTGCCGTAGCGAAGGAGATCGTCACCGCGGGCAGCTGGCCGGCGTGGTACACGGATTGCGGGCCGACGGTTTCGCGGAATCCGACAACTGACTGAAGCGGGATGGACGATCCTTTGGACGTCTTGAACCAGATTCTCGAAAGCGCCGCCACATCTTCTTGAACGGCCGGATCGAGCTCGAGCAGCACTTTGTACTGCGCCTTGGTACCGTAAATCGTGGAGGACCACTTCGGACCGAACCCATCGTAGAGCGACGATTCGATGGTGGCGGCATCTAGCTGCAAGGCCGCCGCTTTGTCTCGATCGATCAGCAAATTGATCCGGGGGCTCTTCATTTCGATGTCGCTGTTGACGTCGACGATTTGGCGCACCTTGGCCACTTCCTGCTCGAGCCGATCGGCCCAGTAGTAGAGAAGATTCGTGTCCGCGCTCTGCACGATCATCTGGTACGTACTGTTGGAATTGCGCCCACCGATGTTGATCGCCGGCGGCAGGGTGGGAAACGATTCAAATCCTGGCAGGCGCACGAGCTGGGGCCGGATCTGCCGAACGATCTGGGCGGCTGACAGCGGCCGCTCCGAGCGCGGTCTGAGCTGGATACTGAATCGCGCCGTGTTCATGGAGCTGCCGCTGCCGGTCGTCACCGCGAACCGGTCGACGTAGGGATTACGGCGCAGAATCTCGGAAACGCGCTGCGCGTACGCGTTCATCTCGTAGTACGAGGTCCCCTGGGCCGCGCGAATGCTCATCCGGATTTCGTCATCGTCCGAATCGGGTACGAAGCCTTTGGGAACGACTCGAAACATCTGCACAGTCGCGGCGAGCACGGCGAGGAACAGTGCGAGCATCGCCGGCCGATGCCGCAGCACCCAGCGGAGCGACATCTCGTAGATACGCCGAGCCCCTTCGAACCGCCGCTCCAGCCATCCGGCGAGGCCGCCCTGTGCGTGCAGCGATCTGGCCCGCAGGAACCGGCTACACAGCATCGGCGTGAGCGTGATCGAGACGAGGCCTGAGATCAGGATAGCCGACGTGATCGTGACCGCGAATTCCCGGAACAATCGCCCGAGGATGCCGTGCATGAAGAGGATCGGAATGAAGACGGCGGCCAGCGACAGCGTCATCGAGACGATCGTGAAGCCAATCTGGCGCGAGCCGTTGCGGGCCGCGTCGAGCGGCGCCTCACCCTGCTCGAGGTGGCGCACGATGTTTTCGAGCATGACGATCGCGTCATCGACCACAAAGCCGATCGAGAGGATGAGGGCCATCATCGACAGGTTGTCAAGGTTGTAGTCGAGAGCAGTCATGACAGCGAAGGTGCCGAGAATCGAAAACGGGAGCGCGAGTGCTGGAATCAACGTCGCCGACGGGTTGTGCAGGAACAGGAAGATCACACCGACCACCAGGACGAGCGTCGTCGCCATCGTCACCTGGATATCCTCAAAGGATTTCCGGATGTTCAGCGAGTGATCGCCCCGGACCAGCAGGTGCACCGACGGCGGCAGCTCCGCGTTGAACGCAGGAAAGAGCTTGCGAATGGCGTCGGTAATCGCGATTACATTGCTGCCGGGCTGGCGCGAAACGTCCAGGATGATCGCCCGCTCGACCCCGCTTTTGGTGTACAGCCACGATGCTGTCTTGTTGTCTTCGACGCTGTCGATGACGTTGGCGACCTGCGCGAGTCGGACCGGCGCCCCGTTTCGGTACGCGATCACCTGACTGCGGAATGCCTCCGCATTCATCAGCTGGCCAGTTGCTTTGATGTTAAAAGTCGCCTGGGTCCCGAACACCTGGCCGGTGGGCAGGTTCACGTTCCAGTTCTGGACCGCGCTGTCGACGTCGCCCAGGCCGAGTTTGAGCGACAGGAGCTTCCGCGGATCGACCTGCACGCGAACGGCGTATTTTTGGGCGCCGGCGACAGCGACCTGCGCGACACCGGGCACGATCGAGATCCGCGGCGCGACGACCGTCTCCGCGAAATCGTCGAGTTCCCAGATCGGCACCATCTTCGACGTGAGCGCCAAATGCAAGAACGGCTCGTCAGCAGGGTTGACTTTTCGGAACCCGGGCGGCGCCAGAAGTCCAGGCGGTAGTAGCGGGATCACCTCAGCGATGGCCGCCTGCAGGTCGACGGCCGCGCCGTCGATGTCACGGTCCAGATCGAACTGCAGCGTGATCGATGTGCTGCCAGTGGAGCTCGAGGAACTCATCGAATCGATACCGGCGATCGTTGTGAATTGACGTTCAAGCGGGCTTGCAACCGCTGAGGACATCGTGCCGGGATCCCCGCCGGGGAGGCTGGCGCTGACAGTGATCGTCGGGAAGTCGACATTCGGGAGATTGCTGACGGGCAGGAGGCGGTACCCCAAGATGCCGAACAGCGCAATCGCCGCCATCAGCAGGCTCGTTGCGATCGGCCTTTCGATGAAGATCCCTGACAGGTTCATCTCAGAACACCACAGTTTCGTGACAGCCCAACACCTGCGCCGATGCCGTTACGTATTCAGTTAGACGTGGATCGCCGCCTCTTCTCGCGACCAGCGAACCGAACTCGAACTTCGTCGCGAGCACAATGTGGTCTTGAATACGATTCAGCAGATCCTCGGCTCCGACCTAGTGATGAACGTTTGGACATCCTGCGATGAGACGGCCGCCCATCCCTGGACGGTACCGCCCGTCGAGTCTTGCGAAACGACCACCTCGGCGTGTTCTCTCATTTGACGCGTCACCGTTGCGTTGCCGATAAAAACAAAGCCCCGAATGCCAACGATACGCCCGTCCGGCAAAACGTCTCGTAGTCTCCGGTCAAAGTAGAAGGCTTCAGGTCTGCGATCGGCTCGGCCCCACACGGATTATAGTCGTCCATAACGCCCAACAATTCGATCGACGGCTTTGGCCGCAAAATCTCACACGATGAACGGCAACACGGGAGCGGCACGCCAGACTGAGAATGCTCCGCGCCTCTGATACTCTGCGCCCTTATGGCTTCCTGTCGTGTGTCCCTGACCGGCTGGACCAAACAGTACCAGCGCAAGCAGTAGAGTATCGTCAGAACGAATCGCGTGGTCCGCGAGCAGTTCGGATCACGACGGCTGCGCTCCACCGTCCAACACCGCATTCGGTTGGCGGCGAAGGCGAAGCCGCAGCGGTCGGGACCCTGCCGCGCGAGCCATGGATATCACCGAAGTGCTGACGGCTCCGCGATCGCCGTGGCAAAACGGCGTGATTGAGCGATTGATCGGATCCGGGCGGCGAGCGTGCCTCGATCACGTGATCATCTGGAACGCCGCTGGCCTTCAGCACCTGTTGCCGCAATACAGTACCTATGAGCAGGAGTCCCGCACGCACCTCTCGCTGGACAAATAGGCGCCGATCGGGCGGGTTGCGCAACCGCCAGCCAGCGGCGCGATCGCGGAAGTCCCTCATCTCGGCGGGCTGCACTACTACTACGAACGCCGCGCTGCCGGACCATCGGTCTCGCCGTCGGAAGCCAAACCGACTCACCGGTCGACCACTCGTCGTGCGCCGCGGCTGGCCGTCAGGGCGCCAACACGCATCCCCGGACTTTGAAGCGGGCTGGTAGAACACCTTGATTAAGGTCGTTGAAAGCTCCTCAGGCGCGCCGACGGAATCTCTGGTAGCGACAATAGCGGCGCATCTGGTCGAGCGCGTCGAACCGCATTCGACCAGGCTCTCGGCGAGGCATAACGCCATCGACGTGTCATCGGTCCACTGGCCAGGCCCGAGGCCAAGGGACCGCCACCCACGAGATCGGTGATTCGCGTGAAACTGCCACCCGCCTTGCACTCAAGCGCCGTGCCAAGAGCGTCGCCGACAGCGAGTCCGAGAAGATGCTGATGCAGCGATCGAGCCCCGTCATGACTCTGATGCCGCAATGCCGAAGGCGCGCTCAAATGGGCCGATGAAGGCGCGTTCGGCCGACCAGTCCTGGATCGCGAACACCACGCGGGCGAATACGTGGTTGAAGGCGCCGCGCAGGGCATCCCGGAAATGAGCGGCAACCACGTTGGCGTCATTCCCGAAGGCACCACACCCCCACGCTCCGAGCACGACCGCGTCGCACCCGCTCATCGCGAACACATGGAGAACTCGGAGGATGCGGTCCTGCATCTCTGACGAAATCACCTCGTCGTTGTGGAACGGCGTCGCCCTGCCTGCATTGACGGCGGCGCACGTGAGAATGTCGCAGATCCACGGCTCTTCCAGCAATTCGCCGTCATCGCGGCGAACCACGGGCACGTCCTGCGAGTACAAGGCATAGCGCGTGTAGAGCCCGTCGCGATGTCCTTCCACAGTTCGATGGAACTCGTACATCGCCTGTCCGTCGAGGCAGGCGAACAGGCCCGAGGAGCGCGCCAGCGACTCCTCCTGTGCACGTGCACCGTGCAGGAATCCGCCACCGGGCGACGTGGCGGACGCAAAATTGAGTAGGCGAGGTTTGGTTCCTTCGGATAGCAGCCTTACACCCGTCGCGAGTGTCGTGTCGTTGACGATTTCAGTGGTCGTGTCGTGCTGGCGCGGCGACCAAGGCGGTAAGTCGTCGCTCGCCGGGTACGCCATCGTTGCGGATCGAGACCGTTCGAGGGCAGCACGAAGATTGCCAGTCCGCCCAGACGGCGACAGGTACGATCCTGCCCGCAGGATTTCTACAGTTTCATGGCCAAGTTGCGCGGCACGATCGCTCGAGATCAAACCAGGTGCCAACCTTCTACGACTCCGCGGCGCCTTCCGCCGCCCGACGGCCAGGGCTAGAATCCACTCGCGTGGGCCTGCGCTTTTACCGACGCCTGCACTTGTGTCCCGGCCTTTCGCTGAACCTGTCGCCCTCTGGCCCGAGTCTCACAGTTGGTCTTCGCGGCGCGCACGTGACGGTCGGCCGTACCGGCGTCCGGAAAACGGTCGGCATTCCGGGCACCGGCCTCTACTACACGTCGCGCCAGGGCTACCACACGGGGTATCACTCCGCAAAGAGCGAAGCCCCGCGCCCGCCAGATCAACAGGCCGCCGCTGATCGGCGGGCCGAGCGCACGCTCGGCGTGATCGTACTCGCCGCCATCGTGGTTGCCGTCCTCGCGCTCCTCCGGTAACGGCGTCATCGCCGGCATCGAGGCCGGGCGTCGTTGTTCGGCAGCCGTCCAGAAGCGTGCAAAAGCCGGTTTCCGACCGAGTATTGAACGTCGCGAACAGGGTGCCCCTCGATGCCCTCAAGTCCGTGCTCTTCTTTCTCCCGAACTGACCCTGTTTCGTCCCGCGACATTCGGAGCCGTTGTCTCAACGTTCATTCTCCTCGTCAATCCTTCGGCTTCGCCCGAAGGCAAATGACGCGGGCTCTATAACTTCTCTGTGATTGGTAATTTTCGAGTTGTGGTTCCTGAGGGCTGGACTCGAACCCGCTCATCGCTTCGGCCGACCGATGGGATAGAACGGTCTCATATCAGAACTGGGCGCGAAGCGTAATCTGCGCAAACCGTGAGTAGTTGGCCTGGGTGGTTTCACGCCCGAAGTTCGAGTTGCCAAGAGCATTGCTCGCAAGACTCGTATACCACGGCGTGTTAAAGAGGTTAATGATTTCAACCCGCACAACGAACGAGGAGCGGCCGACACCACGGAACTCTTTATTGATTCCAAGATCCGTACTGTTGCGCATCGGGGTCCGAATGCCTGACAGGGTGCGCGGCGCGTTGCCCAGCGTAAACGCCGGAGCAAGGGAAAACGCGGACGGGTTCAGGTACAAGTTGTCCGCGATGTTCGTTTGCAGACGCTGCGTGATATCGCCGGGCTCGAGCAACGACTGGCCGGGCACGAGGTTCGGAAGTTGTCCGGCGCCATTGAGGTTCGACGTGTTCGTCGACTGGGTGATACCAAGGGGGAAGCCGCTCTGAATGAGGACGACCGCCGACACCGTCCAGCCGCCGACAATCGCGTCGAGCGGGCCGGCACGGTTCACGAATCGTCGTCCCACACCGAATGGAAGCTGTACGATCGGCTGAAATGCAAACTTATGCGGCTGATCGTTGAGGCTCGGTCCGTACCCGACGTTCGGATTGTATGTGGAAGATCCGGGAATGTAGCTGTAGTTGTCGACAGCTCCGGGGGCAGTCGTAAAGTAATTGCCGGAACCGAACTGAGCAAGCTGGTTGTCGCGGAGCTGACTGTAGGTATAACTGAAGCTACCGCCCCACCACCCGGTCAAGCGCTTGCGAAGTTCAAGCACGAGCGCGTTGTACTGCGAATGCGCACCGTTCATCATTTCGGAAACGGCGTTCAATCCGTATTGCGGAAAGGGCACCAACAGCGAATTGAGTTGGACCTGCTTCTGAGTGGCGAGGGTCCCGGCTCCCGCGACCCCGAAGAATGGATTCGGAAAGAGCGACGTGAGTTTACTTCCCAGCGCCAGATACGGAATCGGCAGCTGGTTGAGATTGATGCCGGTGCCGTAATACAGATCGGTGCCGCGTGCGCCCATGTAACCGACGGTCGCGCTCATGTTCCAGGGCAGTTCGCGCTGCAAATCGACCGACCACTGCTGAAAGCGCGGCGCCGTCGCATTCGGATCGTAGAAACTGATTGCGCTGCCCACACCGGTCAGAAGCCCCAGAGCGTTGCCGGAGGGCTGCTGTAAACCGCTCGGGAACGGATTATTGATCGAGGTAACCGGAGCCAGATTGTTCTGCGTGATCGTCGTGGTCTGCGAGTAGCCGGGCGACGTGACGGCACTGTAGTTCCACGGCGCCCAGAACAGGCCGTAGCCACCCCGAGCGACGGTACTTTCGTTAACTTTGAACACGACACCCGCACGCGGCGACGCTTTAACTGCCGGCATGTGGCCTTCGTTCGTCTGCGCGCCGTTGACACCGGCGAAGATCAGTCCGCCTTTAACCTGCCGGGCTGTCGGGTTAAGAGGGTCAAGGCCGGCTGGAATCGTGACGTTCAAAGGGCTGACAACGTTGGGATCGAACCCGACCGCGAGATTATTGTTCGCCTCCGCCAAGCCGGGCTCGTGTTCGAGGCGAATCCCGTAGTTCAGCGTCAGACGGCTGCTGGGACGATAGTCATCCTGTACATACACACTCGAATAGTTGATGTAGTCGTTGACTGGCGTATTGATCGTTAGGGTGCCGGCAGACGGGTAGCCCAGGAGCAGATCAGCGATAGCATTCCCGGTCGTGCTCGAGTTCGCGTTCGGCCCGGTGAACTGCCCGTTGAACGTGAAGCTTCCAGCCGAGTTGCCGTACGAAAATGATTTCACGCCGATTGTGCGGTAATCGCCGCCAATCTTGAAGCTGTGTTCGCCCGCCAACTTCGTCAACGTGCCGTTGACACCGCGCGAGTACCAATCGTTGTACCCCTGTCCGGTAAAGCTCGTGCCTTGGTAACCCGTCAGTGTGGTAGCCGGAAACCGCTGCTGCGGAATCGCGTTTGCGAAGCTCGCATCAAACTCGAGAGTGTGAGCATCGAATGGATAGAGCAGTGGTGTGATGTCGTCGTACGTATTCCAGCCGGCGCGCAGCGTAAGAACCGTGGATGAGTTGAGGACGTAGGTATTGTTGATGACGGCAACGTTGACCGGCCGGTTGTTTTGACCTCCCTGTGCGAAAGGAGCATTGGGAAAATAGCTGACCGCGGGTTCCTCTGTGTACTGATATAAGTACACCGCCGTCAACGCCACCTTGTCATTGAAGTGATGATCGATCTTGAGGCTATACTGATCGCCGATATTGTGTGGCGTGTCAGACGCTGCATAGTTCGTGCTGCCATTGTCGACCGTCGATGAGGCACTCGGCAGCGGCAGGTAGCTCACAATGGCCGCGCCGACCGGGTTGATGCGGTACGACGGAATGATATTTCCCTTGAACGGCGTGCGAGCTCCTGTCACCGGATTCGTCATCGAGGGATCGTAGATGACGATGGGTTGACCGTTTGCATTTGTCAGACCTGAAAAATCGCCCGTCCGCTCCGCTGCGGTGGGCACGTGCAGGTTGCCGTTCTGCGCAAGGCCGTCACGGTAATGTTCGGTCGTAAACCAGAAGAAGGTTTTGTTCCGAATAATCGGACCGCCGCCGCCGCCGCCGAAGTCGTGCCAGTACTGCGGCGGATTCGACAGACCGGCACCCTGGAGAAAAATATTTTCACCGATCAATGAGCCTGGGCGGATCAATCCATAGGCAGCGCCATGAAACGAGTTGGTTCCAGACCGCGCTGATTCGTTAAACACCCCGCCTCCCGTTCGGCCCATCTCGGCGTCGTATGTATGCACCTGCACTTTGATGTCTTCGAGCGACTCGATGTTGGGACTGGCCGACGCGAGGTTCTGGAGCGACGTGATCGGAAACCCGTCGAGCAGGTAATTGTTGCCGACCGACGGCCCGCCGCCGAGCGACATGCGCGAGGACTCGGTTTGATCTTGCATCCGGTTCATGTGCGGATTTCCGCTGTATTCGACGGTTGGGACTGACTTTGCATTGGCGGTCGCCATCCGCGCGATGCTCGGGAGGAGTTCGAGTGTTTTATTGTCGAGTTCGTCACCTGTCGAGGCATTGGCCGTCTCGATGAGCGGTGCTTCCGCTGTGACTGTCACCCTCTCCTCAATCGGACCGACCTCTAACAATACGTCGAGCGTGACAAACTGCTGCGTGCCGATGGCCACGCCTCGGCGCTCGAACGTCTTGAACCCCGATAAGGCAGCCCGAATCGTGTACACGCCCGGTGTGACACTTGGGAACGAATACTCACCGACCTGATTCGTCACTGTTTCTCGTGCGACACCGTTGTCCTGGTTTACGAGCGTGACGCTGACTCCAGGAACGATGGTGCCTTGGGCGTCCTTCACAGTACCCCGCATGCCGCCTTGAAACGACTGCGCGTCGACACGACCGGCTGAGATAGCGAAGACAAGCCCGCTAACAAATACCGTAACCGCCAAACGCATGTGTTCCTCCCGAACGGCCGCCCGACAAATGGTTGGTTGACCTGCGAACCGCTACACAGGCCCCCGCCCACGCCCGGCGGACTGCGCTGGCAAGCCGTTCTTGGCCACGTCGAGCATCGCTTGCGCGAACGTGTCGATTTCCTCAAGGGTTGTGTACACGTTCGGAGTGACGCGCAGGCCCGTGTAGTCGAACACCTGATTAGGGGGCTGTCCTCCGACGACTGCGTTGATGACAATCCGATACCGATCGCGAAGGTGCTGTGCCAGTGGCCGGGGATCGACGCCGTCGATTCCGACCATCGCGAGACCCCACGTCTGACCAGGTTCGAGGCTCGAAAGGATCTTGATGCGCGGATGACCGTTGAGCGCGTTCGCCCAGCGCAGGGTGAGATATCTGAGGCGCGCCGCCTTTCGGTCTGCGCCGATCGCTTGGTGGAAGGCCAGAGCCTCCCCGACCGCAGCTCGGAGTGCCTGCGGATGCGTGCCGATCGCTTCGAACTTGGTAATACTGTTCATCTGCCGTTCAGCGACAGCCTGTAGAGGCCATAACTTCGGAATGAAGTCCTTGCGCACATACAGCAGCCCGTTTCCAAGCGGCGCGAGCAGCCATTTGTGCAGGCTGACGCCGTAACAGTCGCACTCAAGGTCGTGGAGCTTGAACGGGAAGTGAGCCAGCGCATGCGCCCCGTCCACGATGGTGACAATGCCGCGCTGGCGAGCGAGGCGACTGAGCCGCTGAACCGGGAACAACTGTCCCGTGAGGTTCGTGATGTGACAGAAATGCAACACTTTTGTCTGCGGCGTAATCGCGCGCTCGAACCGCTGGTACAAATCATCTTGCGTGGTCGGCACTGGAAACTGGATGCGCGTCACCTTGATCTTGTCGCGGCGGGCGCGCTGATCCCACGTGGTAAGCATGCGCGGGTAGTCCTGGTCCGTCGTGATGATCTCGTCGCCCGGTTTCAGGTCAAGGCCGTCCTGCACGATCTGAAGCGACTCGCTGGCATTGCGCGTGAGCGCAAGCTCTTCAACGTCACAGCCGAATTCGGCGGCCAGGCGGCGTTTGACGGTCTGGATGTTCCGCCCGATCATGCCGTTGTATTCCACTGGCAGCATGTTCGCGATGTCCATGTAGCGCTTGCACGCCTCGAGCACAACGCGGGGCGCCGGACAACTGTTTCCGTTGTTCAAATTGGACAAGGTCCGATCGAGCGTGAAGGCTTCCTGGATCTCGCGCCAGTAGAACTCATCTTGCGCAACGTCCTCCGGGTTGCGATCCGCCACTGCTGCCGATGCGGCGGCAATCGGTTCGACGCCCACCTCCGGCCGACTCGCAAACGCCGCCGTACCCAGCGCTCCCACTCCGCCAAATCGCAGAAATGCGCGGCGACTCAACATAAGGCCTCCTCCAAATCGTGTAGTACCAGACAAAAATTGTCGTCGTGGACGGGGGTGGTGCGCGGCGACGACGCATGTTACCAGAGCCGGCCGAGCCGAGAATTCCTAATTTTTGACGGTCGGCGTCCACGTCGCGGTTCAAAGGTCCGTCGCTCGACCTGACCGACGAGCTCCTCATGACGGAACGGGGTCTGATCCGAAGGGGACTCGCCTCCTGACTGGCTGACAGAGTGTCGGTCGAACACTCCGGGGTCGCACACCGCCGTTGATTTCGCAGCTGTCTAGACGATCTGATACTCGGGCGTGCTCATGATCAGGTGCACGGTCATGCGCAGCGGGTCTTCCATGTACGTTTTCGCGCGGTCGATGCGGTCGGTCCCCAGTTCCCGGGTCAGAAATGCCACGAATGCGTCACGCGTCACGTTGGCGACCGGCACTCGGACCATTCGCCAGATGAGGTATTCGACGGCTTCCGCAGTTGTCGTCGAGCCGCCGTCCACCACTATCGTGGTGAGATCGAATTGCGCAGCGAGGCGCGGCGTCGGGATGAGTTTGCGCGCCGCCTGTTCCCAGGCGATGTAACCCGAGATCCGCGTGTTGAACCGCTCGTCCCGTTCCAGGGCGGCTCGGTCGAAGGCGGTCATATTGGCCGGATCGCCCACTGAGGTAGCGGCACCGATATCGTATCCATCGCGCAGACGGCGACCCAGCAGGTCATCGCTGCCTGCAGAAAAATTCCAGTCTCTGAAGCCCGTCATGTCGGGAATCAGGACATCGCGCGCGACATTGCCACGGGCAATGAGCAGGCCCGGTGTGATCCAGGCTTTGCCGCCCGCCCAGCCCGCTACGGACGGCGGATTCAGAAGATGCTGACCCATCGAAATCGTCGCTTGATTGAAATCCGGCACCCCGGGAATTTCGTCCACGTCCAGGTGTTTCATCATCGCGACCATGTGCTCAACTGGCCCTTTGATGTGCGCACCGTAGCTGGCCTGGCTGTAAAAATCTTTTGACGAAAAGATTGCCGTGAGCAGCGGCTTGACCTGGTAGTGGCTGTCGCGAAGAATCGAGCCCAGTTTTTTTCTCAGGCCTGCCGATAACTCATCCCGCACGAGAAAGCGATAGATCTTCCCAGCCAGATAGTCCGCCGTCACGGGTTCTTCGAAGATGATGTTCAGGACATCCGTGCCGTCGAAATTCCCGGTCCTGCCCAGGAAGGTCTTCAAACCATCGTCATGCTTGTCTCGGTTCACCTTGAACATGAGATTGTCGAAGTACCACCCCGTGAACGCGCGTGCTCCTTCGCGGACATCCTTCTCCGAATAGTTCCCCACGCCCATCGTGAACAGTTCCATCACTTCCCGCGCGAAATTTTCGTTCGCCGCGCCTTTGACGTTGTACTGGGCATCGAGGAAATACAGCATCGCCGGATTCTGAGCGACCTGGAGGGCCAATTCCTGGATGTTGCCGGTCGCCCCTCGTTCGAAGAGGTCGATTTGCTGCATCATCTTGCGGTAGTCGCGAACCTTGTTCTCATGCGTGGCGAAGTGGCCGTGCCACATCAACGCCATTTTCTCTTCGAGCGGATGCGTCGTTTGCAGCATCCGGTTCGCCCACCAGTACCCAAGCCGCCGCGTTTCCAGCAGCGTCGCGCGCAGCCAGTAGAAAAAACGGTCTGACACAGGCTGGACCGGACGGTTGCCTTCGGGCTTGTTCTCGACACCCATTGAGACGCCGGTCTTGATCGCGCGATCGGTCGCCTCCGGCCGGCTCTCAGGAAACGGGTCGAGCGTGGGATCCCACAGCCCCGACTCGGCGAAGGGCCGCATCTTCGGGTTCGGAATGCCCTCGTAGTGGACGAGCGATTGGACGGCGCGCTCGAGACCGACGCTGGCCAGCATCTCGATCTCGGCCAGGGTGCCGCCGAAACCCGCGTGCGCAAGAAGGTGTGCAGCGCGATCGTAGTTCCAGTCTGCCGCAGCAATTGGCGCGAGATCGTCCTGCCATGCCGCCGGTCCCGGAGACCACGCCTTCCGAGGGGTCATTTCTTCCTCCCGCAGGCACCGAAACGGTCCGCCTGGCCGCGGCGGCCGCCGCTGCACCTGAGTCACATCGACGCTACAGCCGGAACATGCCCATCGTCTTGAACTTCCGGCCGAGCACCTTCGCCGAATCGGCACCCATCCATTCCTCGATGAGCGTCGCGTACACCTGTCGGAAGTCTGTCGTGTTCTCGAGATTGCCGTCGAGAACCAGCTCGGTGAGGCTCGGTGGCTTGCCGTACATGCCGCCCTTCACCGAGTTGCCGATGACGAAGTTCACCTGCGCTGTGCCGTGGTCCGTGCCCAGACTTGTGTTCTCAGGCACGCGCCGGCCAAATTCGCTGTGAACGTATACGACGACGTCATCGGCGCGCCCGATCCGTTTCATTTCCTGGCAGAAACCCGCAATAGCGTCGGAGCAGTACTCCAGTTGCCGGTCGTGCGGAGCCGCTTGATTCACGTGCGTGTCGAACAGGCTGTTGCGCAGCGGCACGTAATACAACCTCGTGGGGAAGTCGGCCTCGATCAGCGCCGCCACCTTGTCCAGATCCAACAGCCGCAGGTCTGGGTTGTTCTTCCCTTTGTAATTGTTCCAGGCAGCCCGGACGACCTCAGAAGCCTGCGCCGCGCTCCTGGTGACCTCGAGCAGGTACTTGTGCACGTCGCTGACCGGTGCGGTCTGCGCGCCGAGTGCGTCGAGCGGCGCTTTTTCCTGGGCAAACACGCCGCGCTGGAACTTCGACGGATCGAGGAACACAAGCGGTACGTGTTTCTCCGCCTTCACCGCCAGGCTCTGGCTGTCTGAGATGTTCACGATCATGTTCGCGCGCGAGCCCTCAGGATCCAGCGCCGACGCGGTCCGACCGATCCAGCCGTATTCGTTGCCGCTGTTCGGCGCGGCGGTGTGCCAGAACGACATGGATGTAAAGTGCGAAAACGACGGCCGGTCGTACCCGACGCCCTGCACGATGGCCACCTTGCCCTCGTCGTACAGCCTCTTCATCCCGCCCATCGACTTCTGCCATCCGAAGCGTTCGTCGATCTTCAGAACGTCTTTCTCTTTGATTCCGATGGTCGGGCGGTGCCGGTAGTACATCGCGTCAGCGTACGGCACGATCGTATTGAGGCCGTCGTTGCCGCCGAACCACTCGAACACAACCAGGATTTTTCCGGACTCCGCCGCGTTCGCGACCTCGTTCGCCTTCCTGAACAGATAGGGAACAGGGCCGAGGCCGCCGAACAGGCCAAACCCGATCCCGCCGGCGCCGAGCCGCATCAGGTCGCGACGCGAGACGCCGCTTTCAGCCAGCTTGGTGTACGTCTTCATGGTGTTGCCTCTTCAGGGCGTGCCTCGTGACATCCGATATTCAGGCGCGTTGACGAGCCGGGGCGAAATTGAGGGTCGGCCAAGGATAGCGCCGTTCGAGGCAGGGCTCAATCCGCGAGTCGAGATGTCCATGCCGGATACAACGGAACGGCTATTAGCGATTTTCGGCGAAATTCGGTTGGTGGTCTATTCACGGCGACCGTTCGACGCTGGCGGAGCTTCTCTGCGCAAAACCGCCCTGTCAGGGTGACCCGTTTCGTGCCGCACTTCACCGGTGCCAATAAGTGCACCCATACAGCCGGCTGGCGCCTGCATTCAATGCCGCGACATGCGCATCACGACCCGCTGGAACCACATCCGCATCTCGCTGTCGGCGTTCAACGATATGGACGACGTGGAACACGGGCTGGCGGCCTTCCTCCGAAGAAGTCCACCGCGTAAGGGACATCACACACGGCTGATACCCGGTGCACCCGCGTTACGCGTCGACGTTAACAGCGCGCCGCGCCTCGGCTGCCGCGTCCGTCAATCGATACGTACCGGGTCCGATCATCGTCGCATAACCCTCAGCGACGAGTGCGCGGTTCCCGCGGCCGGCGTCCGAGCGCGAAAGGCCGGTGACGCGCGCAAGCTCGCCAGGCACCGTCATGCCTGCGCCGGCAAGAAAGCATCGCGCGATCTCCCGCAGAGCGACGTCGCGGTTGACACGCTTCCTGAGCGCGTCGGGAAATCGTCCGACGGCGAGTGTCCAGATGTACGTGAATTTTGGCTGATAGAAAACGGCGCTCGGCACGACAACCATCGCTGCCTGCAGCTCGTCGAGCGCGCGGTTGAAGTGCGTGCGGTCCTTGACGCCGGCGTCTTCCCGCAGATCGCGGGTCGCCATCTCCCATTCCCTGCGCAGCACATGGACAATCTTCCGAGCCGTCTTGCTCAAGCGCCGCGGCTCTTCGGATCGTTTCAGTCCCCAGATAGCGTTGAAGTACGGAATCATGCGCGGGGCGAGGAACGTGGCCTTGCCGTGCGACAGCTTCGCGTAATACACGTGGCCGCGCGCGAGCAGCTCGTCTTTCAACGTCCACGTTTGCGACGATTCGGGATCTTTCTGCACATGGCGCGGCATCACGGCGTCGCGGCGCCCGCACACGGCGACATAGAGCGACGGTCCGGGGCGGCGCGCATCGGTCATGCACGCTGCGAAGCCGACTTCTTCGATGAAACGCTCGGCGGCGTAGACACTTTCGATTTGTCGCGTAACTTCGCGGCGCCACCAGTGGTCGCGGTGCTCATCGATTGATTCGGACAATGCTTTGATTCGGTCGCTGAAAATGTGTCGCCTGTTCATATCACTTCTGTGCAGGAGGATGTCAGGGAACGACCGGGCCGCGAGGTGCGTGTTGCAGCCGAATACATACAGTTGGATAACATGTGGGCCGCACAGCACTGCTACCAAGAGCCGCGTGAGCTAACAGCTGCGACGGCGATTGCGATCCGGCTTGCACCTTGGCCGCGTCGTCGGCTCTGGGCCCTGAGGCCGACGTCCGCGATCTCCACCACGTCTGAACTACGTATCGGTGTCACGATTCCGAGATCAGCCGAAATTGTGCGCCGACCGAATGTTGCGGACCACAACCTTTCGGCTCTCCGACTGGGTCTATCCGCTAGTCATCGGGTAATCCGCACGCCCTGAAGGCGAACGCGAGGTCTCCGATCAGGATGCGACTTCGGCGAGTTTTTGGACAAGATCTCGACGTCAGCGGATGTCGATGCGATAGACGGTGCCCGGATCGGCCGTCGTCAACAGATAATGCCATCCGTTTTCTGTCGCAACCCACTGCGTGCGGTAGATCGTGTTCGCTGGCCCTGCGTTGCCGCGCATCGTTCCAAAACCGTCGCCCGCGTGCCTATCGAGCGACTGTCCGTTGGGACCGAGGATGTCCACGCCCGCTAGACAGCACTCCGGAGGCGCCGGACTGCGAAGACCGATCGCCAGTTCCTGGCCCGCTTTTAGATAGAGCGCGTAGTACGAGGTGAAGCAGCCTTCGGGTTTGGTGTCGCAGATGTAGAGTCCCTGCGAAAGCTTCACGGCCGATTCATATCTGTTGCCGCCTTTTGGCAGCGGCGTGCTGTTGCCGATCAGGTCGTGTTCCGCGTTACCCTCGACGACGACGCCTGGGCCGCTGACGCGGTCGAGCCGGGCGAGCGCCACGAGATCGCCTCGGTCCCGCGCCGTCTTCACCGCGCCTTCCCACGCCGACGCTTCGTTCGCGAAGTCGCGCTTCTCGCGATAGAGATACGTCAACATCTCCTGCGCGGTGAGGCTCGGCACGGCCTTGATCGACTCGTGGAGCGACGCGATGGCGCTGTCGAAATCATGCTCGTTGATGCGGTCGAGCGCAAGCTTGTACTGCGACTCGGCGTGAAGGCGTGCGTCCAGGCTAGCCTCCGACGTCGACAGCTCATCGCGCAGCTGTTCGAGCGTCAGCGCGCCGGGCTGGGTCATTCCATTCAGCACCTGTCCGACGATAGCCAGCACGACGAGGGCGATGAACGCCGCGAAGCCGTATGTCATGAATCGGTGCAGGAACGCGGAAAATTGCGCGCGCGTCAGCTTGTCGCGCACCAGACCGAAGAGCAGCTCAGGCACCTGCCGCGTCCGAAACGCAAGCAGCACGACGAGGCTGAGAAACGCGATAAGCGTGACCCCATCGCGTACGTTGACGAGTGCCTTGATGAGGTCCGTCACTGGCCATCAATCGAGAACGCCAGCGCACGTTGACAGCGATGCCGCCGGCCACGGGCGCGGCCCAACCTGACGAACAACATCCCTCCGGCGATCGTCGATCCGAGACCGTCGAACGATCCGCCGCGTGCCGGCATTTCGTCGACCATCTTGTAGGTGCCGATGCTGTCGAAGTCGAAGATCACTTTGCCGCCGACCTTCGAATACTAGCGCAGATGGCCGTCACGCCAGCATCACCAAGTGCCTCGTTCGAGGCCGTCGGCCGCATTCACAATCGTGGCGGACATTATTGACCAAACATGCGCACTAAATCATGGCGGCCGACTTCTTCGCGGTGTCGACCGCCACTGGCCGGTCGTTATTCGTCATCGTGGTGCTCGCGCATCAGCGCTGGCGTTGTGGTGCACGTCGCCGTCACCCGCGCATCCGACCACGTCCGGGAAGTCCGGGAAGTGTTTCCGTGGGACGACGCACACCGCTTCCTGATTCGCGATCGGGGATGGTGCGACTTTCGATTCTTCACATCGGTCGATCGCCGTAAGTTGTTGAAACGATTGGCTCGCCATCCTGGACAGTTTTTCGCAACTTCTTGCTCACGGTCGCTGAATTCTGCATCCCATTGGGCGATCGACATTTCCGACGAGCGGCGACCGAGTTCGTCGCGCACTACCCTCGCGAGAGGAATCATCAAGGTCTGGGGAATACGCTGTTAAGGACAAACCAACGATCAGCGGTGGTCGAGTCCAGCGCCGCCACGCCTTGGGCGGACTGCTCAACTACCAGGCGCGCAGCCTGATCAACCCTTCATCGTCTGCCGACCGATGGGACATAACGCGATCACCAGATCGCCATGGCAAGTCTGCGGTTCCGTGAGGACGGCAGCTTTTTTCACATAAAGGTAGAATAACGGGCCCTAGCCATGTCGCGGTCGGTGGACGAGCGTGCCAACGCGGAAGACACCGTAGGTCGCAGCGAAGAACGGGAGGCATTCCTGTTCCGTTTGGGCGACGCCATCCGGCCGCTCCGAGATCCCGCGAGCATCCCGTCGGAGACGTGCCAACTGCTCGGGACCTATCTTAGGGCGAACCGCGTCATTTATGGCGAGATCGATGGCGACGTATACACGGTCACCGACAACTACGTCGACGGTGTGACCGCGATGACCGCGCCCGTTCGCTGGACCGACTTCGCCGGCGGGATCGGCGACGAGTGCGACCGCGATGGCGTTCTGGTCGTCAACGACACGGAAACCGATCCGCGAACCGAGAGAGCGCGTGAGACCCTGAAGGCCGCCGAAATCGGCGCGTATGTCGCCCTGCCGCAGATGAAGGATGGGCGCGTCGTCAGCGCGTTCGGGGTTCACAGCCGCACAGCGCGCGTGTGGACGTCGGACGAAATCACGCTGGTCCGGAGAGTCACTGATCGCATCTGGGCGGCGCTCGAACTACGGCGGGCTGAAGCGGCGCTGCGCGAGCGCGGAGAACGCCTGGCGTTCCTGCTCAGGCTTAACGATGCGCTCCGGCCCTTGCACGATCCGTCCGACGTGCAAGAAGCCGCCGCGCGGCTCCTGGGAGAGCACCTTCAGGTCTCGCGCGTCGGATACGCGGAAATCGAGGGCCACGAGTACGTGATCCGGTGCGAATACGTCCGCGGGGTTCCCCCTCTGGCGGGACGCGGCCCCGTCGGGGCCTTCGTGCCATCGCTGTTGGAAGCCTACCGTCGCGGCGAAACGGTCGTCGTGAACGACGTCGGGACCGACCCACGATTGACGGAAGCCGAACGCACCGCGATGGGGACCAGGGAGATCGCGGCGTTCGTCGGCGTGACGTTGCTAAAAGACGGGCAGGTGATTGCCGCCTTCGGCGCCAACCAGGCGACACCGCGCGCGTGGAAGCCGCCCGAGGTCGAGCTCGTTCGGGATGTCGCAGAGCGGACTTGGGACGCGGTCCAACGCGCTCGCGCCGAGGCGGCGCTGCGCGAGAGCGAGGAACGCCTGCGACTCGCGCAGGTCGGCGGCATGGTCGGCGTCTGGGACTGGAATCTGACGATCGGCCGGGTCACGTGGTCGCCGGAGCTAGAGACGATCTTTGGCGTCGAAGCGAACACAGTGCGGTCGTACGGCGATTTCAGTGCACGCGTGCACCCCGATGACCTCGCTGGGGTGGAGAGCAAGCGCGACGCGGCGATCCGCGCGCACAAGCCTTTCGAGCTGGAATTTCGAATCGTGCTGCCATCCGGCGAGACTCGATGGCTCTCTGCCTGGGGTCGCGGGTTTTATGACGAACACGGCCGCGTCGTGCGCGTCATCGGCAACAACGTCGTCATCACCGAACGCAAACGTCTCGAAGAAGCGCTTCGCCGCCGCGAAGAGCGGCTGGCTTTCCTGCTCACGCTCAACGACACGCTGCGCCCGTTGAACGATCCCGTTGAAATGCAGAACGTCACGGTCCGTCTCCTGGGCGAGCACCTTCGGGTGAACCGTGTCGCCTACTCCGTGATCGACGGTGAGGACTACATCGTCAAGGCGTCCTATGACCACGGGGTCGCTCCAGTGCGCGGCCGAGGGCCCATTCGCCCCTACGGCGCGAAGTTGTTCGAAGCGTACCAGCGCGGTGAACCCGTTAGGGTCAGTGATGTGCGCACCGACTCGAGGTTTACCGACGCGGAGCGCGCCAACCTGTTGGCGCTTGGCGTGGTGGCGTTCCTCCTCGTGATGCTCCACAAAGAAGGACGGTGGGTCGCGTCGCTTGGTGTCAACACCGTGACACCCCGCGATTGGACCGACGACGAGGTGACGTTGCTTGACGAAGCCGCCGAGCGCATGTGGCTGGCCGCAGAGCGGGCTGAACGCGAGTGGCGGCTCCAACTGGCGCTCGATGCGTCTGGTGCCGGTTGCTGGACCCGGGAGACTGGTGCCAATCATGTCGATTGGGACGAGGGCTTTCTCCGGCTGTACCAGGTTGCTCCGGACGAGCCACGCACCTTCGAGACATGGGTAAGTCGCATCCACGAGGAGGACCGCCGGAAGGTGTTCGATCTGGTCGACGAGACGCGGCGTCCGAAGAAGGATGCCTGGGACACCACGTTCAGAATCGTGCGGCCCGACGGTACCGTGTCGTGGATACAGAGCCTGGGTCGCGTCGAGCGCGATGCCGCCGGCGCGGTTACGCGGCTCGCGGGTCTTGAGCTGGACGTCACGGCGCGGCGGCAGGTGGAGGAGATGCTCCAGGCGCGGCGCGACGAGGAGCACAATCGCGAGCTGAAACTCCTACTCGAAACGGCGACGCAGGGCATCGCATCGGTGGATGCAAAGGGCACGATCGTTACTGCGAATCGCATGCTTGGAACAATGTTCGGTTGGCAACCAGGTGAGCTGATTGGCCAGCCGATCGAGCGGCTGATACCCTCGGCCGTACGCGATACGCACGAACAGCATCGGACGAACTACTTCGCCGCGCCACATCCGCGGCCGATGGGCGGCGGCCTGGACCTCATGGGCGAGCGAAGGGATGGCTCGACGTTCCCGATCGAAGTCACCTTGAATCACGTGGTCACGTCCGGCGGCGGACGAGCGTTCGCGTTTGTGACCGACATCACGGATCGTCAGGCGCGAACCGCCGAGCTGGAACATCGCATGAAACAATTGAGCCGGCTGGCGTCAGACCTGACTCTCGCCGAGCAGCGCGCGCGCGAGCAGCTCGCGAAAACGCTTCACGACGGACTTCAGCAGCAGCTGGCCGTTACTGCGCTGCTCGTCGAGCAACAGCTGAACCGTGATACGCAGGAGGGAACCCCGGCCCCGCTGCTCGGGCGGGCGAAAAGGGAGCTCGATGAGGCGATCGACGCCGCACGAACCCTGAGCGTTGAGCTGTCTCCCCCCCTATTGCAAAGTGCCGGACTGCCGACCGCCTTGACATGGCTGGCGGACTGGACCCGCCGCAAGTACGGGCTCGATGTGCACATCTCGGCGGACCCGCTCGCCGATTCCACTCGAAAGGACGTCCGCGCACTGCTCTTCGAATCGGTTCGGGAACTCCTCTTCAACGTCGTCAAGCATGCAGAGGTCAATCATGTCACGGTGGACGTGGCGCTCCAGGCAGCGGACATGCTCCGCATCACCGTGGCGGACCAGGGGATCGGCTTTGACCCCGAGGGACTCATCGAGCGGGCGAAGGCCGGCAACGTAGGCTGGGGACTGTTCAGCATCCGCGAACGGGTGACCCTCCTCGGTGGCCGGTTCGAGATCGAGAGCGCACCAGGGCGGGGCACTCGGTTCCGTCTGATCGCACCCACAGGCGAGAGCCCTGGCGGGGTGGACGCACACCGGGCGGCGAGCCACGTCGTGGTCGACCCGCCGGCATCTGATCTCGCTGGCGGTTTCGCATCCGCGCATGCCCTGCGGATCGTGATCGCCGATGATCACGCCGCTTTCCGGAGAGTCTTGAGGGAGCTATTAGACGAGCGGCCCCAGCTTCGCGTCGTGGGCGAAGCCGCCAACGGCCTTGAGGCGATCGCTCAGGCGCACGCGCTCCAGCCCGACGTCGTCCTCATGGACATCGCGATGCCCCTCATGGACGGCGTGGAGGCCACGCGGCACCTTCGCGCCGAGCTGCCGTTGATTCACATTCTCGGGGTCTCAATGCAGCCGCGTATGGAGGGGCCTCACGCGATCGAGCAGGCCGGCGCCGCAGGCTTTTTCGTCAAGGGCGTGGACACCCAGCGGATGATCGATCATCTCATGAGTGTTCATGCTGGGCGTCGCGGTAGCACTCACGCGAATTGAGCGGTGTTGTGCGGGTTGAGCAGACCCCAACCCGCCGTATGAAGATGCGCGGACCAGCGGACCCATGGTGTTCCAACGACCCGCCCAGCTGTCTCCACGGGCATTCTGCACGTTTTCGGGCGAGTTGCCGTCCTGGCGTGTCCGGCTCATCTCACAGCCCGGATCCGGCTGCCGGTGTTGAGCGACGATGATCCGAAGGGCCGACGATCAGTCCGGATCTTGGCCTGGCGAGTCGCTGAGAGGTTCGCGCATATGACCAGCCTGGCCGTGCTCCTCGACGTCGGGTGGGACAGAACGTGGTCTTCCCAGTGATCTTTGAGGATTAGCTCAATGGCTGGTGACGAGATCGGACGATGTGGCCGACCGCCGGTCCTTTGGAACCTTCACGCGCTGGTTTGACTGCCAGATCCACTCAACATTGCTCGACCTGACCGGACGAGCCCCTCATGACGGAGCGGGTCTGATCCGAAGGGACTCGCCTTCAGACTGGCTGACAGAGTGTCGGTCGAACTCCCGGACACTGCGGCATCCGACGCTGGCTTGCGTCTATGACTTCGGTCTCGTCCTGTCGACAATCACCTTGCCCTTGAAGACGACAACGCGAATCTTTTCGATCGTATGAATGTCTACCGTCGGATCCCCGTCCATGGCCACGAAGTCACCTTCCATCCCTGACGACAGACGCCCGAGCTTCGCGAATCCGACAAGAGCCGCGCTGTTGATCGTCGCCGAGACGATCGCCTGCTTTGCGGGCATGCCGTGCTCGACGCACATGAGGAGCTCAGCGATGATGCCGGTGCTGCCCGGGGCATACGCGTCGTCGGAACCGCCCGCCATTGTGACGCCACTCTTCAACGCGAGGGCGAAGCTCGCGAGGTGCAGCGGCCGCAACTGCTGCGACTTGGACCGGCTGTAGGCTGAGGCCCCGAAAGTGCCGGGCGGCGGCGG
>JBPYEE010000777.1:0-10706 GCA_051985095.1 Vicinamibacterales bacterium
GATGAGCGACTGCGCGGCCTTCACATCGCCATACAGGACCGCGTCGGAGAGCGAAGTGGACTGCAGCGCGACTGCAACGAGGACGATCGCGATCATCAGTGACCTATATCTTCAACGCTTCGTTTTCTTCCGCGCGCCCGGCCGTGTAGCCGTCGCCTGCTGCCATGCCAGCGTCAGCGCTGTGCCCACGATCTCCTCATCTGCGCGGGCCAGGTAGACGCGTGTGCATCCCTGGCGGCCCCATGCGCCGCTTTCCGGTGCGAAGGCATCGGGGCGATCGCGCAGCAGCGCCTGCTGCTCGTCAGGCGATACTTTGACCATCCCGGTCTTGTTGCCCGCATGCAGCGTGGCGAAGATGCGTCCGTTGACCCGGAAGTCGGGGTGGCCCATGTGCTCCCCTTCGGTGGCGCCGCCGAGCGCAAGGACGATACGGCGAAACGCTGCAGCCGTCATCGTTTCCGCGCCGGCCCGTACAACACGCGCCCGGGGCGCGCGGGCGTCATCCTGCCGTTCTCGAACGCGACCTGCCCGTTGATGACAACCATCGACACGCCCTCGGCGTACTGATGCGGCTGCTCGAACGTCGCCGTGTCCCGAACGGTATTCGGGTCGAACACCACAATGTCGGCCTTCAGTCCCTCACGAAGCGCGCCGCGATCGGTCAGACCGAGCCGCCTGGCGGGAAAGGCAGACATCTTGTAGATCGCGTTCTCGAGCGTGATTACCTTGAGATCGCGAACGTATCGGCCGAGCACCCGCGCATTCGTCCCGTAGCTGCGCGGATGCGGATGAGCTTGTCCGAAGATCGGCACTTCCCCGTCGGACGCGATCATCGTCTGCGGATGCTTGAGGATGCGCTGCAAATCGTCTTCGCTGATCGCGTGGAAGATTCCGGAACAGCCGCCCTTCTCAATGATCCACAGCGCGGTGTCGGCCGCATTCTCGATCGTCGGAGTCAGGCCGCGGTCCTTCGTCACTTCGTCGAGGCGCTTGCCGTCAAGCGAGGCATCCCAGGCGCAACGCGCCAGCTGGACGTTGTGCGGATCGCCGCCACCGCGTTCCTCCTTCAACAGCCGAATCGTTTCGGCGCGGATTTCGGACCGCGTTGAAGCAGTCCCCAACCGCTTCATCAGGCTGTCGCGGCCGCCTTCCTGCGCCCACGCCGGCAGCAGCGCCGCGCCGATGCCAGTCGAAGACGCCGTGTAGGGATACTGATCGATCGTGGCATCGACGCCGCGTGCCCGCGCCTCGTCGATCAGCCGCAGCGTGTCGACGCTCTTCCCCCAGTTCGCCTTTCCGATGATCTTGTGATGGGTGACCTGCGTCGGCAGGTGGCCCTGCTCGCCGATCTGGATCGTCTCGCGAACGCTGGCAACGACCTGCGACGCCTCGTCGCGCATGTGCGAGATGTAGATCCCGCCCATCGCGCCGGCCACCTTCGCCAGCTCCACGACCTCGGCGGTCGGGGTGAACGTGCCCGGCACGTAGAACAGACCTGAACTGAGGCCAAAGGCGCCGTCTTCCATTCCCTGGCGCACGAGGCGCCGCATCTGGTCGAGCTCCGCCGGGGTCGATTTGCGATCAGCGAGTCCGATCACCGCCTCGCGAACGGAGCCCTGGCCCACCATCGACGCAAAATTCGGTGTGATGCCACGGGCGGCAACGCGGCCCAGAAAATCGCCGAGCGGAATCGGCGACGAGCCGTCGGGGCCCTCGATGAGCGTGGTGACGCCCTGCCGAACGTAATTGTCCGCCGTCGGGACGTCGAAGATGCCGCGCCGCGCATGCGTATGAATGTCGATGAAGCCAGGGGCGACGACCTTGCCGCCCACATCTACAACACGCGTGGCCGGATCGGCGACGCTTGGGGCAATTCGCGCGATCGTATCGCCGCGCACCGCGACGTCGCCCGTCGTAGACGGGCCGCCGGTGCCGTCGAGAATCCGCGCGTTCTTCAGGACGAGATCGTAGGGCGGCGCCTGCGCGCTCGGCGACAGCACCGCGAGTGACAGCGCGGCGATGATCAGCGGCATGACTGCGAGCCGGGACCGCATCATGATGGGCGCGAGTATACGCGATTACCTGACGTCCCGACCGGATGGTCCGCTCGCAGCCGACGGGACGAGCGGCAACATGATGTATGACGACTGCGACGGCGAGCAATAGATGCGCTGGGTGGCGGAGATGTAGTCACTGGCGGCGGCCGCGTAGATGCTCGGCACGAATTTCTGCGGGTTCCGATCGATGACCGGGAACCATGTCGATTGAACCTGCACCATGATCCGGTGACCCTTGAGGAACACATGATCGTGGCTGCGCAGCGGGATCTCGAACGACGTCGGTTCATTCGGCACCAGCGGCTGTGGATGTTCCCAACTCTGGCGATAGCGGCCGCGCCGTACCTCCATCGCGATCGGCAGCTCGTAGCCATTCAGCGACCTCGCGTACTCGCCCGGTGCCGGCCCGACGGCAGGGTTCCACGCGCTTGCCTGGGCGTCCTCCGGATAGACATCAATGAGCTTCACAACGAAATCGCTGTCGGTGCCGGATGTCGACGCGACCAGATGCGCCGACAGCTCTCCTGTAACGGTGAGATTCCGATCGAGCGGCCGGCTCACCCAGGTCGCCACGTCGGGACGGTTGTCCACAAAGCGCTGATCGGCCACCTCCCAGCGGCGCCAGTCGCCTTCGGGATAGGTGGGCGAAATCGGCCGGGTGCGATAGGGCACCGGATTCGCCGGATCCGAGACGTACGCGACACTGGACGCACCGGAAGGTTCGACGGTCGATGGAGGCGCATCGAACGAGAGCTCATGGGTCGCGTGGAGAAAGAGCTTGGTCGGCGTCGATTCGGCCGGCGGCCATGTGGCATAGGTGCGCCATTGATTCGAGCCGGTCTGAAACGTCGAGGCCTTCCAGGGAAACTTTTGCCCGCGACCGTGTAACCAGTAGCGGAACCACGGGGCTTCGATCTGTTCCCGGAACTCAGCCGCCGTGTCGTGTCCGCCGAATTGCACGAGTCCGATTGACTCCGCGCGAGCCGCGTGCCATTGCCCGTGAAACCACGGTCCGGCGACGATGTAATTGACGTGAGATGGGTCGGCCTGCGCCGATCGACGGTAAATCTCCCATGGTCCCCACGGGTCTTCCTGGTCCCAGAACCCGGCGACGTTCAGGTTCGGCACCGATGTGCCGTGCAGCTGGTTCACCCACGCTTCTGCCTTCCAGAAGGCGTCGTAGTCGGGATGCTCGACAATCGAGTTCCAGTACGGGATCGTGCCATGCAGGTACCGGGCGTTGATATTCGAAAGCGGACCGAGATTCAGATACCACTGGTAAGTGTCGTAGGTTTCAAACTCGAAATGCGTGTTCGCGTTCTTGTCGGCCTGTTCGTAGACGGCATACTCGAACGCGTAGCTTTCGCGGAGCGCACCATACCGATGGTCATCGTCGTTCATCCACTGATCGGCGGGTGAAGCTTGCTCGGAAATCGCCGTCAGCGCCGGATGCGGTTGCAGGAGCGTCATCGCAGTCGTCAGGCCATCGTAGGACACGCCGAACATGCCGACCTTTCCGCTGTTACCGGGCACGTGCTTGACCAGCCAATCGATCGAGTCGTAGGCGTCGGTCGTCTCACTCGTTGCGGCTGGATTCTGCAGATCGCTCCTGGACGACAATTCGAACGTTCCCTCGGACCCGAACCGCCCCCGCAGATTTTGAACCACGAAGATGTAGCCGTCGCGAACGAGCGCACGCAGCGATTCAGCCTGGGCCGCGTCGGCACTCGCGGGGACGCCGTACGGCGTGCGCCGGAACAGAATCGGCAGCGGGCCCGGCGGGTTGGTTGGGGTGAGGATGACGGTCTGAAGGCGGACTCCATCACGCATGGGGATCATGACCTGCTTGTACGAGAATGTCGCGCGGTCGTTCGCCCCCCCCGTCCGTCGAGCCTGTGCGAACGCTCGATAGCCTGTGATCGTTCCCGCAACGCCGCCGAGGAGCAGGAGCACCGCTCCGGCGCTCAATACCTTGCTCGTCACCATGAAGCCTCCCAACAGGGATTGCTCGCCGGATCCTATCGCTTCCGGCTCCAAACGGAGCGTCTGCCGCGAGGCCCTGGCACCGCGGCGTCGCGCTGACACTGTCGTTCAACGGCCGCGACACGGCAAGAACAGGTGGCGCGCGCGGTTGACCCGCCGCCCGGGACCTGGAATGGGACTGTTGCACCTGGCGAGGATCCGACGCAGTCACTCGCCACCGGCGGCGGCGGTCAGGGTTGCCCTGCCGGTTCGTGTGCCACCCACTCGTGCGGCCATCGGCCAGCCGCCAACACAGGTTCGCGGCCCTTTGTTGCGTCACCCAAAAACATTCGGACGCCTCATCCGGCGTCCAGACCGGTGACGGATCCTGTGCCTCGTCAAACAGTCAACCGCCTCGACGAACTCGAACGAAGGGTCCAAGTGTCCACACCTCGTTGTCTCGAATCCAACGCATGCACGCCGATACGCGTCCCATCCGGTGACAACTGCGGTGTTTCGGAAACGTTGGAGTGGCGCCGGAATACGGCATCGACGCCGGGGCGGTCGCGCGGCGCCAGCGTTGTCGGCTGCCCGTAACGGCCGGCCCATACGCAACTGAGCCTGCGGACGAGTCCGCGATCTGTGCCGTTTCTCACGTGCGGTGGGGGCTGTTGGCCCGAACTGAGAAATCGAGCCACGTGCGCGCCAGTGCGTGATGGTCACGCCATCCATTCCAGACACTGACAAGCCAGGCGTCGACCGCGCGCCGAAACTCCTCGGCGTCAGCTGCCCCGACGAGCGTCGCGACGGTCAAGGACCCACGATTGACCGGCAGCGGCGGTTTGCACGCGTTCGGCGGCACACGAAGAGTGCTCCAAATCGCCCTCTCGACACGCGGATCGTTCGGGCGCTCCATGGCGGCGCAGAGACCGCACAAATGTGCTGCAAACGACTTGATTGATTCGATGTACGCCGGATGCTGGAGGCAGTACGCGTCGACAACCGTCCGATGACGATACGCGAATGCCACGTCGTCGTGAGCGCGAGCCGTGAGTTCGTGGAATGCGGTCTCACACCCATTCCGTCCGTCGAGCGGTGCTCTACAGTCAGGACAGAGAGTTCGTTCACTCGACATCATCGGTTCCCGGCGTTCTTGGCATCACCGGTACCCGAGGATGGTGCCTCGTGGCTGCAGTCCCTGCCCGGTGCGGCCAATTCCCGCAAACGTGAAACTCGCCGCAGCGGTCGCCCGGTTCCATCGACAGCCGGAGCGCCCTGCGTCGAGGCTTCGCCGATGCTCGAACCGTCTTGGCAGGCGCACGCTTCGCGGGACCCAGCCAGGGCGGGAATTCCGCCCTTCCCCTCGAATGACGTGCGCCAGCCAATCGGACTGCGGCAGCAGTTCGGCGATACAATGCATGATCGCACCGGAGAAGCGCCATGCCGATGCGAGTCCTCTGCTCGTTGTTGACCATCCTGTTCGCCGTCAGTCCCAGCGCCACGCAATTATCCGTCGAACAGCTCGTTCGAGACTGGTATCAGCGCGAATTTGACATCTCGATTCCGCAACCTGTCGTCTTCAACGACGACCGCGCCATTGATTGCCGCGGGGATGGTCATTTGATCTCAACGGCCTATCTGCGCACGGACGCAACAACCGCTGATTTGTTCGTGCTGTATCTCACCCACGACGGTGTGAATCTAATCAAGAAGCAGCGGCTCCACGTGCTCGCCCCGGCCGGCCGGTTCAAGGTGTTATCGATTGTCGTGCGACACCCTGACACGACGGGGCCCGATCCGATCGCGATGTGGCAGACCGCCCAGGACGAGATAAACACCCAGCACGCCGACTTCGCGCGCGATCACGGCTACGGCTCGCCGATTGTGACGTTCGTCAATACGAACGTCGCGCTGCCGTCGACAGAACTGAGTACGCCGGACCGGATCGACGCCGTCTGGGCGGCGCTACGGGACCGCCACGTGGTGGCGGCGGACTTCGACATCGTGATCGTGATCAACATCGATCCGGCCCGGTCGGAAGGAGGCCGGACATCGTTCGAAAACCGATTCATCTATGTGGGTAACTATTCTCACTGGCAGACCGAGCTTGATCCACGAGCCTGGGCCAGAATTGCGCGAACGGCCTATCAGCAGCTCATGGCCTACTTCTGGGGGTGGCAGCCCGACTGGACGCCGACCTGCGGCGCAACGCAACTGAGACACGAGCCGTTCATCACGGCGCCTCGACTGTTTGGGTGGGAAGACACCGACGGCGACGGGGTACCGGAAATCCTGGACCCGACGCCGTACGGCCGATCCCGCTGACACCGCACAAATCGCCGTTCGCACACACTGCGCGGTGATCGTCGATGACACTGCTGCGGTTCGGACCTGGGCAGAGCGTAAGGCAGACCCGATCGTGCTCGATGCGATTCCTGGTGCTGGTTCTTCGCCGATTCCGGCACTCAAATCCGAGCTGACACCAGTTGCCCGCACTGCTGTGCGAAGGCCTTCCCTGACGACGCCGACGCGCGGAAGGCTCGATTTTGAATCGAAGGAAACGAGTTACTCCGCCGTCGCGCCAAGCGAGAGCAGGCATGCGGCGATTTCGGTCTGGGCTTTGCCGCCACCGTGTCTCGCCCAACCGAGCGGTGTGCCCTGCCAGATGGTATCTCGAATGTCCAGCCGAGCTCCGCGCTCGATCAGGAGCCGCACGACCGCTTCGTGGCCGCCGGCCACGGCTTGGTGCAGGGGCGTCGAGTGGGCGTGGTTGCCTTCAAGGTTGAAACGGTTTGGGTTCTCCCCCGCATCGAGCAGCACGCGCACGATCTGCGCATGACCTTCCTGTGCCGCGAGCGAAAGCGCGCGGTGCCGCGCTTCGGCATCCGCTGACGGCAGCAGACGTGTTGCCTCGTCGGCGAGTCCGAGTCCCGCCGCCGTTGCCAGATCGATCCGTGCCCCGCGCCGCATGAGCGTCTTCGCCGCGTCGATCTTTCCGAACGCGACCGCCGTGCGTACCGGACTTCCCCATTTCCTGGTACCGCGTCCTTCGATTGCGGCGCCGAAATCCAACAGTAATTCGACGAGCGGCACTTGCACTCCAGCTTGCGCAGGGGGGCTGCTCGATACGAGCATGCTCATCGTCGTGCATTGGGCTCCGTACATCTCGGCGAGGGCATCGGGTTCCGCACCCGTGTCAAGCAGCACGCGGGCGATGTCGACCGCGTTAGGCGGCGTCTTCTGGCGATACCCCTCCACACCGTTCGCGGCAACGTAATGGAGCAGGGTCGCCCGGTGAACGGGCGGATCGAAGCCGCACACACGGGTGGATCGGGCGCGAACAAGAGCTGGACTGTGGTGCACCGCTTCTTCCAGCGCGGCGCGGTCGCCATTGATCAGAGCTTCGACCGCTGCCTCGAACTCGAAGATCTCCCCATCTTGCGAGACTGCCTCGACGTACGAGGCAAGTGACGCCCAATCAAGAAAATCGTAGTGACGCGCAATGGCGAGAAGGGCATCGTCGAGCGAGAGCACGGTATCTCTGATTTCGGCGTCGGAGACGAACTTCGGGCGCCATTTGATCTTTTCATCGAGAAAGCGCGGGTGCTTCCGATGGAACAGATCGATGGCGGTCGGGTCGGCGGCACGGTGGCCGGCGAGAAGGCTTTCAGCCTGCTGCGCGTAGGACGCGAGAGGTGCCCGAAAGGCTACCGGCGTCAGGTCCATTTCGAAACTCTAACACCGTTAATCGGCAGTTCTCCTGAAACCAGACGGACGCCAGACCCGCCAGAGTGAGCTAAAGAGCTGAAGGTATGTTGTCAGCCAACCTCCCGTAAACGGGCCAGTCGAGTTCGGACTTCTCGCATTGTGTGCCGCACATCAGCAATCACGACCATTCACCGGCACGATTTCGCCCAGCCGTGATCAGCCTGTAGTTCTCAATGCGGCCTTGGCGTGAGCGGCTGCATCAGTATGAGCAGAAGCGATGGGTTTTCGGCGGCTGTACATCAACGCGATCGCAGCATGCGGGCAAGACACCATTGAATACCCGAGACTCGCCCCGCGAGTCTCCCACTCTCTCGTTCTCGATGCTCAATCAATAGACGTGCCGATTGGAAAGCGCCGTTCGGTGTGTGGGTGCGCTATCGCTGTGGGAACGCCGTCGAACTCCAGGGCCGTAAAACACCAGTGCGAAGCGCGTCGGCGCCGGTCGCGAAGTCGCGCTCTCTCGATGCGACCGCGCGCAGATCTTTGATTCACCCGTCTCGCAGAACGCACCCTCGACTGTGACCGTCCCAACCACTTCGATCTGCTCTGTACGCACGAGGCGCGAGGACCGGAGACGACGGCTGCGCTGAGTGCTACGTCGATCAGTGCCGGTCCCGCCCTGGAACCTCGCCGATGAATCTCGTCAGTGTCGCTGGTCGTCCTGGCGCTGTGGTTACGACGCATAGCCAACACAACGCGGTAGAGCATCACTCCAACGACGATCACAGCGAGTGCGACGATTCCGATCACCACGGGCTCATTTGTGCCGCCGCCCGTGCCCATCGTGCAAAACGTGTGAGACGCGTTGAATCATTGCGCCGGCGATCGGAGCGGTTTGCCTTTTTCGACGATGTAGGTGGCCAGCAGCTTCGCCGGGGCGCTGCCGGTGCTCTTCACGCCGTGTACCGCGCCCATCGGCACGGTGAAGGCCTGGCCCGCCTTCACGGTCACCGGGGATTTGCCCGCCACGTCGAGCAGCAGCTCACCTTCCAGCAGCACACTGACTTCCTCGCCCGGATGCGTATGCCGGGCAACGACCGTCCCCGGCTGCAGTTCGACCATCTGCTGCACCACTTCGCGCCCGGGTATTGAGAGATCGTGCGTCTGGAGGTCGGTGCGCTTGACTCCATCCTGCGCACGCGAGGTCTGCGTGCCGAGGACGAGCAGAACGGCCAGGCCGATTGCGAAGAGCAGCTTCGTGTGCGTCATAGAGTCTCCTCCGCGGAAACAGGGCTTACTATCTGGGTCGAAGTCGCATCAGCCCGAGCAGCACTCTCCCGGCCGCGAGGGGCAGGTTAGCGGTGGCACCGAAGACCTGGACCGCTTTGCGCGATTGTAGAACCCTTTGGCAACCGGTGATGGAATACCTGAGGGCAATGTCGGAACCGATCCTCCATCGGTTGCAGCGCGTCGGATTTTCGCCGGTCACGTGTTCCGCACCCAGACAGAGGCGACGGCCAACACCGGTCAGATGTGCGAGGTGACAAATTGACGAAAACCCAAGAGCGTCACAACGCATCAAGGTCAGTCAGGGCGGTCCTGTGACGTGCCCCCGCTGATCCGCCACACGTAAAATTAGGGTCCTCCGTTCAGTTGACCCCGCCCCGTCAGGGCATCCACACGTGTGATATACCCTGGGCGCGGATCTTCTCGTCACTTGCAATTCACCGCTCGTGGATCCGGAAAGGAGTGGTCAACGCCCAACAGATTGGGCGAGTTGCCTGGTAGTGCTGGGACTCCGTGTCGTTTTGAATCGTTTCATCCCCCGGACGGACCGAACTCCTGGCGATCCACTCGCCGGCAGCAGCAGCGCCCTGATGCGTCCGCGCGCGATCCGAACAGCCAGCGGTTCAGATGGCCTCAGCGAGCGGGGGCCAGTCTCAAAATCGTTGCTGAGCAGATACGCGCACGACGCGACCCGGTTAGCTCACGCGACGAAGCCCGCGAGAGGGCTTGCGGTTGACATTCGTGGCGGAATGCCTCGTGTGAACACTGCCCTCGCCGCGGGGTGACCGGGAAATCAGTGGGCTGCCCCGGGAGGCGCACAGATTCAATTGCGCACACTGCACGCTGGGAGTCACGCCGCAAACGCCGAGGCGAAGCCAATCGATTCACTCGGAACGAACGCTGAACAAATGGTTTCGCGGCTCCATTCGCTTGTGGTGCCGGAATCTGACGTGACGATGGGAAAGCCGATGACCTGCAGACGTATCATCAATGCCGCGTCTGAATGTCCAATCGTGATCGCGAATCAGCAGGCGAACCGGCGGCCGCTCGAAAAGAACCGCTTCTCGCTGACCACAACGGCGCCGATGCCGACTGGCTCGCCACCGACCTCGGCCATCAATCGCACCTCTTCATCGCGATTGGCGAGCAACCGTTCCAGCGACTGGTCCGTGACGTGCGGGGCCCATGGGCCGACAACGCGGATAGTCGGCGGCTTCATGATGAATCCTGGAGAACGCGCCGTGGACCTGCGACGTGCGCTGTGCCGACGGCGATCGGAATTCGCGCACGACTATCGGACCGACACGCGTCTGGTCTCTGCCGTTTCTTCGTCGCTCTCGCTGACCGGGTCTTCAACGTGATTGAATAGGCCCATCACGGAGGCCGCATGCACGATCTCCGCATGGCCGTTCGGTCGCTGCGCGCGACGCCCATCGTCACAGCCGTCGCGATTTTGTCACTGGCCCTCGGCATCGGCGCGAACACGGCGATTTTCTCGCTCATCTACGCGGTCATGCTCCGGCCGCTACCGGTCTCAGACCCGGCACGTCTCTACCGGATCGGGGCCGGTGACGACAGCACGGCCAGCGGCCGCCACGGCCGGTGGGGAATGTTTTCATTCCCCCTCTTTGAACGATTACACGCGGCGACACCGGAGTTCGAGGACACCACTGCGTTCGATTGGGGAGGCTC